>CAYMHJ010000001.1:0-36558 GCA_964390165.1 uncultured Prosthecobacter sp.
AGGCGAACGGCGAGAAGAGCATGACGCCCTCCACACCCTGCATCTCGCTGATCTACGGCCTGCGCCATCAGTTGAACAAGATCTTCGCCGAAGGTCTGGAAAACCGCTACGCCCGTCACGCCAAGCTTAACGACATAGTGCATGACTGGGTCCGCCGCAACGGCTTCGAATTCTTCGCCCCCGAGGGCTACCGCTCGAAGTCGCTCACCTGCGTGGCGAACAACAAAGGCATCGACGTCGCCGCCTTCATCGGCCTGCTGAAGAAGAACCACAGCATGATCATCGACGGCGGCTACGGCAAGCTGAAGGGCAAGACCTTCCGCGTCAGCAACATGGGCGACGAGTCCGAAGCCAGCATCACCACCGTGATCGCCGCGCTGGACGACAGCCTCGCGAAGCTGGGCTGATAAACGCGGCGCAGCCGCCTTGGACTGCGCGCAGCCCTGCTGCCGCTTTCCCCAGGCAGCCTGCTGCCGTCCATGTCCCCAGCGGACGCTCCTTCAGCGAATCATCCTCCGTGGACCTCCCCACGGAGGTAAGACACGCGCAGCCCTGAAAGCTGAAGGTTTGAGGAGGAAAAAACGAGCCATCTAGTGGCAGACGTCAAAACTCCGGCGATGGCTGCCTGAGACCGTGGAGTGAAGAGCGAGAAATGAAGCATTCTTGGGGCGGGTAAAAACAGTCAGGCAGTTGCAGTCTCGACCACGTTCGCCCCCGCCAACGCGAATCTCCTCTGAAGCCTCTGAGAGGGTTGGGGTGAGGGGCCGCACCTTGCTCAGCCGTAGCCATGCAGTTCAACCACAGAGACACCGAGCACACAGAGAATGAAGCATGAGAGGAGACGGCCTCACCTGCTGGTTAGGTGGCACAGTCAGGAACTCTCTGTCTGCTCAGCACCTCCCGAATCCGAATCACTGGGTGCGCCGCCAGAATGATGTGCGAAACCCATCGGCCAAGTGCCAAAGGCACGCCCCTCCTCAGCCCAGGGCAACGCCCTGGGACCCGACGACGAACGCACCCCCATCACGGGAGTCAGAGTCCTGAAAGGACGCCCCTCGACACCGTGCATCGACCGACGAAGCGCGCGCGGAGTCGAGGAGCGCGCCTTCGGGGCTCTGGGAAAGAAGAGGCGGAGAGGCGGTGAACCCCAGGGCTGGCGCCCTGGGCTGAGGAGGTTGGTGCCTTTGGCACATCAATCCGGCGACACACCCCGAATCACTTCCTTTTTTGGTGGAAAGATTAGGGGTAGAAAAATGTCATCAGAAGCTTCTGGGAAAATGTTTCCACCCCCAATTTTTCTATCAACACGACTAAAAAATGCTGTCCAGCCCCCAGGCGACGAAGAGGCCGGTGATGCCGACGAGGGTCTCGGTGACGGTCCAGGTGCGGAGGGTCTGAGAGACGGTCATGCCGAGGGTCTCTTTCACAATCCAGAAGCCGGCGTCATTGAGGTGGGAGAGGAAGAGGGAGCCGCAGCCGATGCCGACGACGACGAGCTCGGGGTTCACCTCGGGATGTCCGAGCACGACGGGAGCGACGAGTCCGCAGGCGGTGGTGATGGCGACGGTGGCGGAGCCGGTGGCGACGCGGACGAGGGCGGCACAGAGCCAGCCGAAGATCATGGGCGGGAGGTGGGCGGCGGTGGCCATGGCGCCGATGGCGGTGGCGGCACCGCTGGCTTCGAGGACACCTTTAAACCCACCGCCGCCACCAACGACAAGCAGGGTCATGCCGACGGCGGCGATGGCTTTTTCACCCATTTTCAGAGACTCGCTGCGGGAGAAACGGAAAGCGAGTCCGGCAAAGATGACGGAGATGCCGAGAGCCAATGTGGGATTCCCAATGACGGCGGTGATCTGGCGGACGGTGTGGGTTTTGTCCTCAAACATGAGCTCGGCGATGGTCTGGGTGAGCAGGAGAGCGATCGGCACCGTGAGCACGGCGACGGTGATGCCTAACGAAGGCTTTGGCCGGGCGGCGATGGCGGGATCGATGGGCGGCGGCTCGGGGGCCTCGACCTTCACGCGCTTGATGACCCAGCTTGCAAAAATGGGGCCGGAGATGGCGGCGACCGGCACGGCGGCGAGCAGGCCCCAGAGGATGACTTTGCCAAGATCGGCATGGAGCGCCTGGAGGGCGACGACGGGCCCGGGATGCGGGGGCATGACGCCGTGCATGATGGAAAGGACGGCAAGGAGGGGGATGGCGAGCTTGAGGAAGGGCTCCTTGGTCTCGCGGGTAAGAGTGAGGAGGATGGGGACGAGCATCACGAGACCGACGGCGAACCAGGTGGTGAGGCCGATGAGCAGGCCGAGGATCATGAGGCACCAGTGGACGCGCTTGGGCCCGAAGACGCCGATGAGCGCCTTTGCCAGAACTTCCGCGCCTCCAGAAGCCGCCAGCAGTCCGCCGAGGATGGTGCCGAGGCCGAGGATGCCGGCGATGCCGCCGAGGGTGCCGCCCATGCCTTTTTCAAAGGCGGTCATCATGGCGAGCGGGTCCATGCCGGAGCCAAGGCCCATGACCATGGCGGCGAGCAGGAGGGCCAGGAAGGCATTCATGCGCAGCCAGGCGATGAGCACGATGAGTGCGGCCACGGAGGCGAGAGAAAGGAGGAGCAGGTTGGTTTGTTCGGGAGTCACGGGAGGAGGAAAGACAGAAAGGTGGGAATGGGTCAAGAAGGGAATATGGGCGGGGCGGGGGGAGTGGTCAGTGTTTAGTGGTTAGTGTTCAGTTCATGGTTCGTGGTCCGAGGTCTGGAACTAAACACTGAGCACTAAACACTGCCTACTGCTTCAATCCCGTGTCACGACACGATCCAGATTCATGAGCACGCCCGCAGTCGTGGTGTAGGCGGCGAGCTCGGCGGGGTCGAGCTTCGGATCGGGCTTGGATTCACCTTGGGTGATGGCTTTGACGGCGTCTTCGGGATGCGCAGCGAACCACTGGTGGCGCTCGTTCAGGCCTTTCAGCAGGATGCGGAGTGAGTCGGCATCGATGCTCCTCGCGGTGGCGCGGTGGTAGCCATAGGCGAGGCGCTTCTCGGCTGTGTCGCCATTCTTCATCA
The DNA here is from genome assembly GCA_964390165.1 of uncultured Prosthecobacter sp. Lineage (GTDB taxonomy): Bacteria > Verrucomicrobiota > Verrucomicrobiia > Verrucomicrobiales > Verrucomicrobiaceae > Prosthecobacter. The sequence continues at coordinate 3,068 of CAYMHJ010000001.1, forward strand.
TGAGTTCACCGAGACCACGCTGGGCTTCGACAAAGGTGACTTCATTCAGCATGGCGAGCGCTTGCAGCGGGGTGTTCGTGCGGCTGCGCTTCACGGTGCAAATTTCACGCGTCGGCGCATCGAAGAGCAGCATCGTCGGCGGAGCGGCGGTGCGTTTCCAGATGGTGTAGAGCGTGCGGCGGTAGAGGCCCTCGCCCGTGTCGGCCTTATAGCCGCGCAGGTCGCCGTATTTGCTCGTCTCATCCCACACGCCCTCCGGCATGTAGGGCCGCACGCTGGGGCCGCCGACCTTGGGCACGAGCAGTCCGCCGATGGCGAGCGCCTGATCTCTCACGACCTCGCCACTGAGGCGGAAGCGCGGCCCACGAGCGAGCAGGCGATTGTCAGGATCACGCTCCAGCAGGGCAGGCGTGACCTTGCTGCTTTGGCGATAGGCGCGGCTCGTGACCATGAGCTTAATGATGTGCTTCATGTCCCAGCCGCTCTTCATGAACTCCGCCGCCAGCCAGTCCAGCAGCTCGGGATGCACGGGATACTCCGCCTGGAAGCCGAAGTTCTCCGTGGTCTTGCACAGGCCCACGCCAAAGAGGCGCTCCCACTGGCGATTCACCCAAACGCGGGCGGTCAGCGGATTTTCCGCACTGGCCAGCCATTTAGCTAGGCCGAGACGATTCATCGGCGCATCCTTCGGCATCGGGTGCAGCCACGCGGGCACGGCCATCGTCACCTTTGTCGTCGGCTTGTCATACTCGCCACGCGTCAGGATGAAGGCATCCCGTGTCGCCTTCGCCTCCTTCATCACCATCGTGCTGGGCAGTGCGTTTTCATAGTCGGTGAAAGCCTTCTGCTTCGCGGCCACGGCATCGCCCGTCTGCTTCACCGGGCTGTCCACGGTGGCGAGGTAGTAGGCTTCGAGTTCCTTCTTCTGCGCGGGAGTGCGCTTGTCGGCAGCGGTGGCGAAGATGGCCTTGATCTTCGTGAGGTCGGCATTGCCATCGAGCTTCACCGAGGCGGCTGGCAAAGCGGTGCTCGAAAGGCGGAAGCGCCCGATGTTATGCCCGCCGATGGCTTCATGACGCAGGCGCAGCAGCACCTGAGCGCCCTCGCTGTAGCTGACCGCACGCTCCAGCAGGAACATGGCGCGGCGGTTCTCGATCTTCGAGTTGCCATCGATGGCCCAGCCTTTGCCGCGATTGCGTTTGTTGAGCACGTTGGCGATCTCGTAGCCCTTCTGGCTGTAGTCCGCCTCCGCCTTCGCCAGCGTCTGTTTCTCCGGCTTACCGCCGGGTTTCTGGATGAAGACATCGAAGTCGCTGAGCACGAAGTTGCCATTCGAGTAGCGCCCCAGGCTGCCGCCGGGCAAAGAGGGGTCGGTGAAGCATTCGAGCAGGAAGCCGGACACGCCCTCCTTCGGCATCGGCGCATCGAAGATGTAAGTATCCTTTGGCGGATTCGGACCGCTGGCCAGGTAGCTGGCATCGGGCTGGCGGGTGAGTTTCGCGCCTTGATCCCCGAGCTTCGACACCACCTGCACGGGCTCCAGCAGCGACCACGCGGACTTCTGTTCGCTCAGTTTGTTCGCCGCCTCTTTTTCCCAGGCTGCCAGCAGGGTTGGCAGCGTCTTCCGCGCTTCTGCCGCCGCCTTTTGCGCCAGCTCGATCTCCGCCTTCATCGCCGCCAGCCGCTGATCCTGCTCCGGCGTGGTCACGCTCATGATGGGCAAGGAATTTCCACCGCTGCGATTCGACGCGCCCTGGATGCTGCCGCGCTCTTCCACGTTGTTAAAGAAGGCGAACAAGGAATAAAAATCCTTCTGCGTGATCGGGTCATACTTGTGATCATGGCAGCGCGCGCAGTTCATCGTCAGCCCGAGCCAGGTGAAGCTCGTCGTCTCCACGCGGTCGATGATGTTCTCGATGCGCCACTCTTCATCGATGATGCCGCCCTCGCCATTGATGCGGTGATTGCGGTTAAAGCCGGTGGCGATGAGCTGGGGCTGTGTGGCATTCGGCAAAAGATCCCCGGCGATCTGCTCGATGGTGAACTGGTCAAAGGATTGGTTGGTATTGAAAGCGTTGATCACCCAGTCCCGCCACGGCCACATGCTGCGTGAGCTGTCCGTCTGGAAGCCGTGACTGTCCGCGAAGCGCGCGAAGTCCAGCCACTCCCGCGCCATGTGCTCGCCATAGGCCGGGGAGTTGAGGAGCTTGTCCACGACGGTGTCGAATGTCTCATTTTGGATTTGAGATTGGGGAGGCAGGCCGGTGAGGTCGAGGGTGACACGGCGGATCAGAGTCTCGGCATCTGCTTCCGGGGAGAAAGCCAGCCCTTCCTTCTTCAGGCGAGTTTCCAGCAGTTCGTCGATGCTCTTCGCCTTTTGCGGAGCCACCGGCTCAAAGGCCCAGTGGCCCTGATACTCCGCCCCTTCGGCGATCCATTGTTTCAGCAGCGCGGCTTCCTCTTTCGTCACCGCCTTGTGCAGCTTCGCCGGTGGCATGAGGTCGTCGGCATTCGTGGTCAGCACGCGGGCCAGCAGCTCACTTTGCTCCGGCTTCCCAGGGACGACCGCCGCCGCGCCGGACTCGGCGGGTTTCAGCGCCTCCGCCCGCAGATCCAGCCGCAGGCCGGCCTTCCGCTCCTTTTCATCGAAGCCGTGGCAGTGGAAGCATTTGTCCGAGAGGATGGGGCGGATGTCGCGGTTGAAGACCACCGTCCCCGCGTGAGCCGCGGAGGCGAGGAGAGGGAGCAGAGTCAGGGCACGAAACATGAGCGCATGAAACGTCCCACAGCGGCCAATCCTACCGCTCATCTGTCGCGGGCCGCCCACGGAGCGCTCACGCGTTCCGCGACGGAGATCTCACGCCCTCCGCAGCGCCGTGATCAGTTCATCCAGCTTGTCGGCGATTTGCTGCATCTCTCCCTGGCTGGGCGGATCACTCACCGCCAGCCCCAGCGTGCTCACGCCGTTCGAGTTGTCGCTCGTCTGGACCAGCACATCCGTGATGGCATTGCTCAGGTCCACCTGCGAAATCTCACCGCCCGGCCCCTGATCCCCCGTGGCCCCCACCGCCCCCTGCGGGATGCCGAAGGTGAAGCGCACGTTCGTGCCATCGAAGATCAAATCCACCGTCGCGGGCTCGCCGGGGTTGAGCGTGTTCACCCCATCCACGATGGCATTGGCAAAGGGCGGTCCCTGGGCACCGTCCTGACCATTTTGGCCTGTCTGCCCCTGCGTCCCCTGTTCTCCCTGCATTCCCTCTGGGATCCCAAACGAAAGATGCAGCACCGTGCCTGCCACAGACACATTCACCGTCGCCTGACTCCCCGACGGCAAAGTCGTCACACTATCCACCTCTGCGCCGGTCACGCCAGAGACCGCATCGATCAGCGCCTTGAGACCTTGGAACTGACCGCGAAACATCACGCCCGTGAGGTCCGCATGGTCCGCATGGTCGGCAGGGATGTTGGGATCGTAGGGCATGGGAGGAAGGCTTGGAGAGGGGGCGACTTTGAGACTGGGAGACTGGGAGAGCGGCTGCGCCGCGAAATTCAGAGTCTCAGAGTCTCAAAATATCCGGCGCAGCCGTCTCCCAGTCTGGTTTCAGGACTCAGCCCGCATAGTTGATGCTCACGATGTCGCTCTCCAGACCGACTTCCTCGTCATCCACCATGCCACGCGCCATGTACTCACGCGTTTCAGAGACACCTGGAACCGCCAGCGGACGCCCATCGATGTAGGGCGAGGAGGTGTCGATGCCGAGTTTCGTCCAGCCCATCGTGCCGCGCAGACGACCATAAATCGCCAGTCCGTCCACGCCTCTCTTTTTGAAGTCCAGGGTGATGAGGCCGCCCTTGATAGACACCGTGATCACGGGCTTGTAGGCGTTTGGGTCAAAGGCGGTGCCCGACGACGACGACTGCAACTGCGCGTCCGCACCGGAGGACTTCCAGGTCGGCAGCACCTTCAGACCATTCAAGATGCCGCGGATGATCGCCAGCTGCGTTTCCTCCGTGCTTTCTTCCACGGCTTTTTTGCCCTCGTAGGTGGTCTTGGCAGAGTCCGTCTCGCCAAAGGCCGTGAGGATGGTCGTCGCCGCCGTCTACAAGCTTGTGGCTACGGGGGCGGTGCCTCCGCCTGCCACGACTTGCGCGTCGGCTTTATCTTCGATGTTTTGCAGCCACGCGCGGCGTAGCTCACGGTTGGATGGGATAAAATCGGCCATAAGGGTGATGGAGTTGGATTTTGAGTTGGAGCGACGCCGTTTTTTCGGAGGGGTCACAGGTGCCGGAACAATCGGCGGCTGATCCAGGCGGTGGCCCTCATCGAGCTTCCACCCTTCATCGAGCCTGATGATTCCGTTAGCCATGATGTTCCGCAGCAGCGCACATAATTGGTTGAATTATCGTCGGCGATTTTGATTAAACCCGAAAAAAAAGCCAAGCATAAAATTCATTAAAAAAGGTTGGCCGCTGTCATGACAGTCTCATCAGCGCCCTCTGAGTGCCCGGGAATCCAGCCCAAAACCTCAGGAATCCAGCCGCAAGTCTCGGGAATTCGACCGCAACCCTCAGGGTTCCAGCCGCCACTCTCAGGAATCCAACCGCAGAGCTCAAGAATCCAGTCACCACCCTCGGGAATCCAGCCGCAGCTCTCAGGAATCCAGCCACCATTCTCGAGAGTCGAGCCTCCATTCCCGGGATTTCCGCCCAGAATCCTGAGAGTTCCGCCACCATTCTTGAGCGCGCGGGCCAGAACCCCAGGAATCCAGCCCAAATCTCGGGAATCCGGCCCAGAACCCGAGAATCCGGCCTCATTTGCCAGGGTTCCAGCCGCCGATCCCGGGGATACGAGCCGAAAACCTCAGCGGCGCTGTTGCGACGGGTGAGAATATGTTGATATGAACAGTATGAATGTCAGTTTCGCCGGGGGGAAGATCTTCAAGACGGACTATTTCCTCTCGCCGGACCGTGAGGAGGGGCGGGCGTGGCTGAGGTCGTCGATGTGGTCGATGGCGCTGAAGAGGATCTCTTCACCCATGAGAGCGATTTTTTCCGGGGCCTTGTCCCGGCTCAGGCTTGGGCGAGCTGGGCTTTGACGAGCTCGCGGACGTATTTGCCGAGCATGTCGAACTCCACATTGAGGCGGTCGCCGATCTGTTTGGTGTGCAGATGGGTGACCTGATGGGTGTGGGGGATGATCCAGCAGACGACGCTGGTCGGGCTGACCTCGGCGGCGGTGAGGGAGATGCCATCGAGGCAGATGGAACCTTTCGGGATGACGAGTCCGCGATGTTCGGCGGGGAGTTCGACTTCGAGACGATGGTCCTGGCCGTGAAGGCTCCAGTCGAGCACGCGCAGGGTGGCATCGACATGGCCCTGGACGATATGGCCGCCGAAGCGTGCACCCATGGCCATGGCGCGCTCCAGATTGACGAGGCTGCCAGATTTAAGATCGCCGAGGCTGGTGACGCGGAGGGTCTGCATGAGCAGGTCAAAGCAGGCGGTTTGCTGGCTGACATCGAAGGCGGTGACGGTGAGGCAGCAGCCATTGACGGCGATGCTTTCGCCCTCGGAGAGCTCGGCTGCCATGGGGCCGACATGGAGGGTGAGGCGGGCGCTTTCCCCCCGTGGTTCGAGGCTGAGAACGGTGCCGGTGGATTCGACGAGGCCGGTGAACATGGGCCGCTGTGTAGAGCCTGAGGCAGCTCCACGCAAGCTCTGCTGAGAATCCGCCCTTGATTCGCCTGCGGAAGGTGCCACTCTCCGGGCCGTTTTTCCCGTAACCACCAACTAGACCACCTACATGGGCCAGCAACTCAACAAGATCATCAAACGCCGCCGCCGCAAAGCTTACATCGCCCGTAAAAAGGCGCTCGTGAAAGCTGGAGTGAGCCGCAAAGCCCGTGCCGCGAAGAGCGAGCCGAAGGCTGCCAAGAAAGCCCCGGCCAAAAAGGCTGCGACCAAGAAGGCTGCCAAGCCAGTCGCCGCAGTGGAAGCTCTTGAGGCTGTCGTCGCTGCTCCAGTGGAGGCCGCAGCCGCAGTTGAAGCCGTCGAAACAACTGCTGCCGAGTAAATTTCCGGCATCAAAGTGGGGATCGGCATCAGATCAGGTTTTGCCTGACTGAGGATCCTCCGGAAGCCAGGCGGGGAGAAACCCCAAAAAACGCCTTGATTTCGGACTCTTCGCCCCCACTATCCGCCTCCCTCGAAAAAGTCCCACTTATTTTAAATCATGGCTGTTGTTCTTCGTCTCCGTCAGGAAGGTGCCCACGGGCGCCACGTTTATCGCGTTGTAGCTGCTGATCAGCGCTTCAAGCGTGATGGTCGCTTCCTGGAAATCCTCGGCAGTTACAATCCTGCTCTTGAGAAGGGCAATGCCATTCTCGATCTCGCCAAAGTGGACGCCTGGATCTCCAAGGGAGCCCAGCCAAGCCCAACGGTGAAGAGCCTGATCAAAAACGCCCGCATCGCTGCGGCGAAGTAATCTGCCCAGTCAGAATTATTCGAACGCCGCCGGGTGATGCAATCACCGGCGGCTTTTTTTTGGACACAATTTGGGTCATCATAAACGTACTTCACTCACCATGGACGCCCCTGAAGCACTCCGCGAATTCCTGGCCTACGTTGTCTCCAATCTGATCGACCACCCGCAGCAGGCAAGCATCGCTGTGGGGCGGAATGCAGCCGGGACGGTGGTCTATCGAGTGCAGCTCGCTCCTCAGGATGTGAGGCACGTCATCGGGAAGAATGGACTCACGGTGAGCTCCATCCGCTCTCTTTTAAACACAGCAGCGGAGAAACATGGCATCAAAGTCAGCCTCCGTGTCGGTGCCGCGCGTGATCTGGAAGCAGAGGAAACCCCCGAGCAGGAGCAGGCCCGTGAAGCTCAGGCGGCCACGGACTCAAAATGACCATGACCAAGTCTGTGGTAGCCGTTCCCACGAAGCACATGGCCGTCTATGAGGCTCTGCGGACGGAGATCGTGAGTGGAGCTCTGAAGCCGGGAGAGGTGCTCGTCATTGATGCCCTCGCGAAGCGCTTTCAGGTCAGCATCATCCCTGTGCGCGAAGCTTTGCGCCAGCTCCAGACAGAGAGGCTGGTGGAGATCCGCCCGCACACGGGCGTGCGTGTCACCCCGGTGGAGGTTTCATCTCTCGGCGAGATTTTTGCCATGCTCGGGGCGCTGGAGGGACTCTCCGCCGTGCAGGCGCTGCCCCATCTCACGGACGAGCACCTCGCTGAACTCGATGGGCTGCTGGAACGTCTGGAAAGCACTGCCCGTCTTGGTGATCGTGCCGGTTTCGAAGCGGCGAATCGCGAGTTTCATCTGCTGCCTTGCCGCATCGCTGGCTTTACGCGAGCAGAGCAGACACTCCACTCCCTGCTCACCGAGTGGGAGCGCCTGCACAGGATTGCCTTTCAGCGAACTCAGCCGCCGGACATGGAGGCCGCGAATCAGGATCATCAGGCCATCGTGCGTGCTTTCCGCGAAAAAGACGCCGCCCGGCTCGGCTCGCTGCTCGCGCGGCACAATCAAACGGCGGCCGATCATTATCGGCGGTTCGTGCCGGTGGAGGAGTAGTGCCTGAGTGCGGCGAGGCCTGAACGGCGGTCTCTCTCCCCGCTCGCTGTGGAGAGGAATGCATCCTTTGGTCTCACGCAATCTTGCTGAGATGAGCTACTAGTGGTGAGTCGGGCTTAGAAATGAGTGGAGAGCCGTAGATCACTGGTGCGGTGGCGGTCAGATCGCAGGCCGAATGTGTTCGGCGCTGTATGCCGCTCACAGAAGATGGCCGTATGCTCTCCGCCAAACACACTCGGCCTACAGTGGCTCCGCGCCCTTGCTTTTTAATTCTGACTCATGACCGGTCTGCCCTGACGTTGCCTATTCAGCAGGCTCGCGGGGAGGGCGGCGGGGGTTTTCAAGATGCGGCCCCTTTTATCTTGGTCGATTCTGATGGGACTGCTATGACTGGCGGGAATGATCGAGATCGAGAACCTGACCATGCATTACGGAGCGCTGAAGGCGCTCGACGAACTGTCGCTGAAAATCCAGCCTGGGGAGCTCTTCGCCTTTCTGGGGCCGAATGGCGCTGGCAAAACGACGGCGATCAAGCTGCTCACCGGCCTAATGAAACCCATGCAGGGCAGCGTAAAACTCTGCGGGATCGACATGCAGGTGGAACCCCTGAAGGCCAAGGCCCTGCTCGGCTATGTGCCGGACGTGGCGGTGTTTTATGAGAAGCTCACTGCGCCCGAGTTCATGCACTTCATCTCCGAGCTTTTCGAGATGAACCCGGCGCATGCGGCGGAGCGGACGGAGGCGCTATTCACCCAGTTCGGGCTGCACGAGCACTGCTCCCAGAGGATCGAAAACCTCAGCCATGGCACCCGCCAGAGGCTGGGCATCGCCAGCGCGCTGCTACATGAACCGAAAGTCTTCGTGATCGATGAGCCCATGGTCGGGCTGGACCCCATCCACGCCCGGATCGTGAAGGCCGAGCTCAAACGCCAGAGCCGGGCGGGTGCCACGGTGCTGATGAGCACCCACCTGCTGAACATCGCCGAAGAGGTGGCGGACCGCATAGGCATCCTGCATCGCGGCAGGCTGCTCTTTGTCGGCACCCTGGCTGAACTGCGCGCCGCTCAGGCGAAGGAAGGTCTGAACCTGGAGGAAATCTTCCTGGAGATGGTGGGGTAGCTCGCGGGCTCAGTGCTCGGAGGAAGTCACAGCCGGAGAGAAGCGGCGTGCACGCGGAGTGTCTCCGACAAGGAGGCCCTGGGAAGTGAGGAAACGCCAGACGGTGAGGTAACAGACTTTGATTTTCAGCTCATCACGGACCCAGATCCATGCCTCGCGGGCAGTGCTCCAACGATGCTGCGGAATGGCGGCCATGAGAGATTCACGGGCCTCGCAGGTGAACACATGCGGATCGCGTTTGGGGGGCTCCTTTTTATGCAGCAGAGCATCCAGCCCGCCTTTCTCCCAGTTTTTCATCCAACTGGTGACGGAAGATCTGGAGCATTGCAGGGCAGCAGCGATCTCCATCTTGGTATAGCGGTGCTCAAGGTGAAGGGCCAGCGCCTGTAGCCTCAGGCTCTGTTGTTTGTTGTCTTGCCCCATAAAAATAGGCTGAAGCACTTTTTTGGGGCGTCCGCGTTTGCGGTTCAGTGGGGCATGCATGAGATCACTTGGGATGTGGATTCAACGAATGAACTAACTGGGAGAAGAAGGACTTTAGCGGCGGCGGCGGAATGCGAGTGCCAGGAGACCCATGAGCAGGAACAGTGCCCGACCTGGCTCTGGAACGACGACCACCACACCGTAGCTGGCAAAGGCACTGGTATCCCAGGCAAGGCCGCCAGTCAGAGTAGGCAGGTCGAAGTCACCATGCGCACCACCGGAGCTGAAGCCGGTGCCAGTATTGAAGGTGGCAGAACCGGCGAGGGCGCCCACCCAGTCGATGAGATTGAAGACATCGCCTGCGGCAGGTGAAGTGTAGCTGTTCAGGAACAACTGCACGGTTCCCATACCAAAGGCTGTGTCGGCGCGGTTGGCATTGATCGTCAAGCCGCCGGCCACATTGATGAAGTCATGGTCACCCGGGGTGGCTGTGTTCCAGTCACTGAGCTTGGTAGGATTGGCCGTGAGATAGGCGAGGGCATCTGCGGAGCCGCCGAGGTAATCGAGATCCTGATAAGTGGCCGTGGTAAGCTGGAACTGAAGCTGGCCGCTGGCGTTGATGGTCAGACTGCCGCCCAGGTTCATTCGGGCATTTTGCTCAGCGAGAGTGCCGGTCGTGTCGCCTGGAGCCATGACTGCCAGAGAAGTGCCAGTGCCACCCAGGATCACACTGCCAGTGATGGTGTTGTTAATGGCATTTCCAGTGCCTGCCAGCGTGCTTCCGGCATTCACCAGAACATCTCCAGCACCGCCAAGGCCGGCTGTGCCTGCGGTCGCAGCTGTGCCAACCTGAAGAATGCCACCATTGACGGTGGTGGTGCCTGAATAGCTGCTGGCAGCCGTCAGGATCAGAGTGCCGGCGCCTGCCTTGGCCAAAGTGCCGCCGCTGCTGGTGAGAGCCGTGGCGAAGGTGACGGTCTGGGCGTTGGTGTCGATGCTCACGGCCTGGATGGCGGCGGAGCTGAAGCGGCTGGAGTAGTCGAATTGATTGACTGCGGAGTATTGCAGGGTGCCGCCATTGAAGACGATCGAGTTGGCCGCTGTGGCAGGTTTGCCGAGCGGGCCGGAGACATCGGCAGTCTCAGCAGCACCGACGTTGAGGATGCCTCCGCTCAGGGTGGTAGTGCCAGTGTAGGTATTGGCTCCGCTCAGGATCTGAGTGCCCACTCCGATCTTCACCAGGTTCAGGGCATTGGTGCCATTGGTGATCAAGCCGGAGAAGGTGGTGGTGCCTGCACCTGCACCACCCGTGGTCAGAGTGGCTGCCGCACCTTGATTTGTGACCAAGCCAGCACCGGAGAGTGAGCCGATGGTTTCAGAGAAGGCATTGATGTTCAAAGCGGCGCCAGAGGCAAGAGTCAGGGCGGAGTCATCTGGAATGACGCCCGCTGCACCAAGTTGCAACGTGCCCGCATTGACGATGGTCGCGCCGCCATAATCGTTGGTGTTCCTGGAAAGCACGAGTGTGCCAGCTCCGGTCTTGGTAAGGTCCGTGCCGCCGGTGAGCCTGCCACTGATGGTGCCCACCATGAACAGTCCACCGACTTCGATGGTATGTGCTCCCGCCGCGAGGGTCACTTCACCGCTGAGGGTGAGGCTGTTGCCTGCAATGGCGCGTGAACTGGCGCTGCCTGATGTGCCGAAGGTGAAGTCACCGGCGACTGAGACGGCATTGCCAATGGTGCGGGCAGTGCCGTCACTCATGATGGAGACGCCATTCGCCAGGGCAAGCGTGCCAGTGCCGATGGGGCCAGCAGTGACGGCAGGAGGAGTGCCAGCGCTGTTGTTGCCAAAGATAAGGCTGCCCTGGTCGAGATTGAAGCCGTTGGCAAAGGCACTGGCCGCACTGCTGAGCACCACTGAGCCGCTGCCGGTCTTCACCAGGGGAGATGTTGCCGCCACAGTGGAGATGGGGGCAGAGATGATGAGATTATCCGGGGAGAGGCCGGAGGTGCTGATCGTGGCACCACTCTGGAGCGTCAGGAGTGTGCCGGAGATGGTTGGGGTGAAGCTGTAGTTGTCATTCACCACGGTGATCGGTGTGGCCGAACTCAGGGTAAGCGCCGTTCCCACCGCAACACTTGGCGGCGCATTGCCGCCCGTGTTGTTGAAGGTGAGGCTGCTCAGCGTGTTGGATCCGACGAGGGAGAGGACGCCGCTGCCATTGATTGACACATTGCTGGTTGCCGCGATCTGACCGGCATTGGTGCTCATGGTGAGGTTGGCGTTGTTCAGGGTCACATCGCCCGGGATGACCACGGTTCCGGCACCTGCGGTGGCATTGATGGTGAGCGTACCCTGATTGACGATGGTGCCGCCCGTGTAGGTGTTGGCTGCGGTAAGGGTCAGTCCGGCAGGCCCGGATTTGACGAGGCGCGTCAAATTACCGAGGCCGTTGTTCGCGATCACCGAGTGGATGGTCATGGTGTTCTGGTTGTGCCAGACGACGAGGTCCGTTGTGCCGGTGGTGGCGGTGCCACCTGATGTGAGGACACCGCGCAGGGCCGTCGTTCCGATGTTCGTGGCGTTGTTGTTATTGTCGCGCAGCAGGCCGCCCTGGGCCAGATTCAGGACCAATGCGCCACCCGTGAAGGTGATGGCACGAGTGGCGGCCCCGGTGAGACGCAGTGCGCCAATGGTGGTGTTCGCCGCGATGGCGACATCGGCACCCGTGCTGGAAATGTTGTTCGGCAGGTTATTGCCACTGGCGAGAGCGGCGGCGTAGGCAGGGAAACCGGTCGCGCCATAGCGGCCAACACCCTGCGTGGTCACATAGGCACCGTATTCGCCATTGTTGAGGATGACATTGGAGCCAAGGAAGGAGTTGTTCACCGGAGCCACGCCATTGCGCTGAAGGAGGAAGACCTGTGCACCGCTGGAGGTGGGCTGGCCTGGATCTGTGTTGAAATGCAGTGTGGTGCCGCTGTTGGCAGCCATGACCAGATTTCCAATGGTGATCTTGTTGGTTCCACCGACCGCCCCGTTCGGGGTGATGGTGTTTGCACCGCCGGCGAGGATGTTGACGGTGTTGATCACCGTGGTGTTGTCCACGGAGCCAGCGGGCGTGAACGCGATCGTTCCGCCCTGCATGGTGACGGGTGTGCCTGGATCGAAGCGGACTGGATTAAGAGCAGCCAGAGGGTTGAGATTGGCATTGTTCAGAGTGAGCGCACCAAAGTTCAGCGTGATGGAACTCGTGGCCAGGGAGCCGCTGTCCTGGAGAGTCAGGCCGCCACCACGGATGATGGTGGAACCGGTGTAAGTGTGAGCGTCCGGCAGGGTGAGCGTGTTATTGCCGGAGCGGATGAGGTTCAGATTGCCTGTGATCTGGGCACTGAAGGTCGAGCTGGCATTCATGGCGGTGGTCAGGGTGACGGTGGTGCCGCTGGAGTTGGTGATTTCACCCGCGATGAAGGACAGCGTGTTGCTGTTGAGCAGTGTGCGGACAGCCTGGTTGTTGCCATTCAGGTCGAGCACTCCCCCATTGATCTGAAGGTCTGCCACGGTCGGGATAGTGCCCGTCGGTGCGACCAGGAGGGTGTTGTTCCCGCCTGCGAGTGTGAGATTACCGAGATTGAGAGCCGTCTGCCCGGTGTAGGACTGAAGACTGGAGAGGGTCATGCTGCCAGTTCCTGTTTTTGTCAGACCGGCAGTGCCAGTGATGCTGCCACTCACGTTCAAGGAGCTGCCGTTGACTCGGAAGATGCCCTCCGCACCGCCAAATGCGATGACTGGAGCACTGAGGCTGGCCGTATTACCATTCACAAGAACTCCACCGCTGGTGACGGTGAGCCCCTGGGTCGGCAGAAGCGCGGACGATGCACCGATGTTCACGTTATTGTCGATGATGTTCAGAGCATTGATCGTGCGGGCGAGTGTGAGATCGCGAACCGTGGTGGTGGCATCCACCTTGATCGTCGCCGTGGCTGCTGCGGTATTGATGTCGGCAGGCGTGGTGTATCCGCTGAAGGCGATGACGCCGTTGGTGGTGCTGTAGGTGGCGAAATCTGTCCCAACCGCAAGGCGCGCCAGAATACCAGTGGTGGCCGGTGTGAGTGTCGGAGCCGTGGTGAAGAGGAGTCTGGTGTCTGTGCCAAGATTGGTTCCAGTAACGATACCAGTGCTGCCAGCTCCAAAAGCCAGGCTGGTGAAGGTCATGAAGGCAGACCCACCAGCGCCAGCAGTGAGATTGATCACAGAAGCGCTCGGCCCGAAGGTGAGAACACCAGCGACTGATTCCGTCGTCGCCGTAGAGGCGCGGCCCAGAAGGTTGAGCGTGCCACCGTTCAGAGTGACTCCGATGGTGGAGTTCAGACGGTTGTTGATGTTGACAGTGCCCGTGTTGTCGAGCGTGAGCGTGCCGCCTTCATTGACCACGGTGGCGGCGGTGGTGAAGCTGCGAGTGCCGGCATCTTTATAGACCACAGTTCCACGGTTGATCGTCAGCGTACCGCCGGAGGTGCTGGCGTTGCTGGTGAGAGTGAGCATTCCCGCGCCGATCTTGGTGAGATTGACCGGTGCAAGCGTGGCATCGTTGAAGCGGAGGAAAGTGCCGTCAAAGGTGGTCGAGGCGCCGTTATAGCCGACTGTCAAAGTTCCGGCAGTGGTGGAGGAGTTGGTCACATAGCCTGTGCCTTCCAGCGATCCCAGGATCGTGCTCAAGCCGTTGAGATTCAAACCAGTGTTTACACCATTGAGATTGTAAGTGGAGAAGCGTGAGCCGCCATTGGTGGCACCGATCTGGATGCGGCCTTCGTTGACAGTCGTCATCCCGGTGTAGTTGGCAATGCCGTTGAATTGAAGAACGCCATCACCGATTTTGATGATACCGCCGGAGGAACCTGTCACGCCCTGAAGATTGAAGTCAGAAAGGAGTGCTGCAATTTCCTGACTATTGAATCTGGTCGCACTGATGTCGAGTGTGCGCTGGGTCGTACCGAAGTCCACACGACCGGCGAGGGTGGAGGTGGAAGCGGGGTTAGCCGTGGTGGAGACGACGTTGCCTTCGATGGTGAGGGTACCCGAGTTGGAGTTCACCGCAGAGGCCGTGATGCCACCGCCATCGTCACGGAAGACCAGTCCGGAGAGGATGTTGTTGCCCGTCAGGTTCAGGCTGGATGGGCCATTGAGGGTGACGATGTTGCCTAGCGCGATCAGGCCCGCAGCGTTGAGGGTGACCGTGGCTCCGTTGATGACGAGACCATTTGCTGGATCGGACGCCAGAGGAATCATGCTTGTGGCGGCCACCGTCAAGGTGCCTTGATTGACAGTGGTGCCGCCGGTGTAGGTGTTCGCACCAGCCAGGGTGAGCGGGTTGGCACCGCTCTTCACGACATTGATGGCACCCGTGATCACACTGTTGATGACCTGTGGTCCCGTACCCTGGGTGTAGATGAACAGTTCAGGGCCGGAGGTGGTGAGATTTCCCTGGTTCACAGCGGCACCAATCGTCTGAGTGGCCGTGCTGAAGAAGAGGAGACCTCCGCTGGCGAGTGTCAGGGTCTTGCCAGCAGCGATGTTAACCGTGTTGGCGGCGACATTGCCCATGCGCAGGCTGTTGATCGTCAGGTCATCGGATACAGGGATGCCGCCTGCCACCACATTGTTGATGTTGATGTTATCATTCGGGCCCGCCGAGTTCAGCGTGGTGGAGGTGGAGGTGACGTTGGTGTATTGCGGGAAGCCGACCTGATTAAGCGCTCCGAAGCCCAGACCTGGCACATAGCTCGCGAAGTCACTGGTACCCATGATGGCCCAGCCACCGACGATGTTATTGGTCAGGCCGCCACCGGCCGTCGCGGTGGATACGCCGTTGATGAGCGGTGTCAGGATGCGTGCGCTGCTGCCGATGAGACCGCCAGTCGCCGCCGTGAAGTTCACGGTGCCGCCGCCGACAGCCCGGTTGAGGCTGGTGAGGATGAGGTCAGCCGAGTTGACTCCGGTTCCTCCGGCAGTGGAGTTGATGAAGGAATTGGACTTCGTCAGAGTCACCGCGCCCACGTTTTCAGTGGAGGCGGTCTGAGCACGTCCGAGGAGTGCCAGCGTGCCACCGCGCAGGGAGATCTGCGCGTTATTGAGGCGGTCGCCGAGATCTTTGGTGCCGGTATTGTCGAGGTTGAGTGTGGCATAGACGATCTCGATCTCCGAAGTGCCAGAGAGGCGGCCACCATCACGCAGCGTCGTCGTGCCACCACCGAGGAGAGTTTTGCCGGTATAGTCGTTGTTTGAATAGATCGACAAGGTGTTTTCTCCCGTGCGCAGGAAGCTCAGTGCTCCGGTGAGCTTGCCCGCCCAGGCACGGCCAGTATTGTCCTGATGCATGATCAGCGTGCTGGCCGCATTGGTGCCACCAGTAATGGTGCCTCCGGCATTTTCCACGACCGCGTCCGTGAGCAGACCGCGGACATACTGTGCATTGCCGTTGAGATCGAGTGTGCCGGTCGGGCCGAGAATGAGGAACTGATTAGCCACGAGCGTGTTGTTGCCGCCGTTCAGGATTACCGTTCCATCAAGAATAGTGCCGTTACCAGTGATGGTGTTGGCAGAACGTCCCATGATGGAACTGCTAGGTGGGGAAAGTGTCAGGGTTCCAGGACCAGCCTTCACCCATCCAGCCGTGCCTGCCAGGACACTGGTGATCTCCAGTGAGGAAGCGGCATCGACATGGAAGATGCCCTGAACCGCTGCCAATTGAAGAACTGGAACGCTGATGGTATTGGCACCGCCCGTGGAAAGCACTCCGCCACTGGTGATTGTGAGTGAGTTTCGTGCGGCTCCACCAAGGGTCAGTCCAGTGCCATTGAGTTTGATTGCATTGAGAGTGCGGCTCGCCGTCAGGGCTGCATTGGCCGTCAGGTTCATCGTATCGGTCGCAGCCGCCGTGTTGGGGTTGTTGCTGTTTTGATAAGCAGAGAAGGCGGCAACGCCATTCGCGCCGTAGGTCGCGAAATTCGAGCCATTCACAGTCGCTCTCGCCAGGATACCAGTGCTCGCGGGCAGCAGCGTCGGGGCGGTGGTGAAGAGGATTCGATTCGTGGCGGTGCCGAGATTGGTTCCCACGAAGTTCGCCGCTGAGTCACCACCAAGAGCCAGGCTGGCAAAAGTGAGTGTGCTGTTGAAGGCACCACCAGCATTGGTGGTAATGGTCGCCCCAGGGCGACTGACGGTCAATGCGCCAAAGGTTTCCGCCGAATTGGCGGCGGCATTGCCTGAGTAAGTAAAGCTGCCACCGACAAGCGTGAGCGGGCGTCCACCCAAATGTGCGGAAGGCGCGCCCGAACTGTCATCGACACTCAGAGTGCCGCCAGAGTTCACGGTGATCAGCCCCGTGATCCCAAGACCGACACCAGATCCGACCACGTTCAAGACACCCGCATTGATGGTGATCGCGGAGGTGATGACTCCCTGATTGGCGGTCACATTGAGAATACCTGGACCGAATTTGACGAAAGTCGGCCCGGCAGCTCCTGTGCCATAGGCACTGGCCAGATTCACGACACCACCTGCACCGGCATAGAAGCCCGCGCTGTTTGAGGCGGCAATGCCACCGGTGATGTTAAGCGTGGCACCGTCGTCAGCGCCATAACTGCCGGCATTCCCGGTGGGTTGAGTGATCAGTCCTGAATAAGTGTTGGTGCCTGAAACGCTCGCGATCTGACCGACAGCATTGAGTCCACCCTGGGATGCGCTCGCGCCGATGGTGGCAGGATTGGCGATAGTCACACCGCCGGTAAGCAGAAGCGCAGAGCCAACTGCATTGTTAATTGTGATCGTGCCAGAGCCGAGAGCGTCATCGTCCTGCACAAGGAGACCGCCTGCATTGATGATGATGGAGCCCGTCCAGCCAGTGTTGTCAGCATTGATGGCGAATATACCATTGTCATTCTTGGCAAGCGCGTTGGAAACCGCACCGAGTGAAAAGGGAGTGGTCAGGGTGAGGGTGTTGCCCTGGGTCACTTCAAAGGCATTGTTGGCTTGGTTTAGAATGAATGTGCGGGCCGTCGTGAAGGTGCCCGTCGAGCGGAAGCCCACTCCAGTGCTGCCATCCACATTGAGGGTGACACTGTTGCTGATATTGCCGAGGGCACCATTTGAATTCACTGATACTACGCCATTGAGGATATCGATCGTGGAGCCGACTCCGCCGAAACTGTTGGTGGCATCAGCCAGCACCAGCGTGCCGGGGCCGGATTTCGTCAGGCTGAAATTCGAGCCTCCATCGGATACAGGACCTGACAGGATGAGCCCCTGGACCACATTGGAAGCAGTGGCCACACCAACGGCAAAATGAGATGGCCCAGTCATCGTGGTAGCTCCGGTGAACTCCAGGCCGTAGCCGCTAAGGTTGGAGACACTCATGATGTTCCCAGGAACGGAAAGTGTCGTCTTTTGCAGGGTTTTATTGCGTGCATTCGGAGCTCCGCCAGAACGATTGACGGTGATGGCTGTGTCTCCCGTGATGACCAAACCTCCGCCGAGCGGGAGCAGTTCAGCTGTGCCAAGAGTATCGCCGTCAGCTGTGAAAACGAGACCACCAGTCGCCTGAATGGTTCCGGCGTAGCTTCCGACATTGAGAATACCTAGGCCAGACTTGTTGATCACGTCCGAGGTGAGAGACGGGCTGGCATCACCGATGCTCACAGTCATCTGCGGAGCAGTCACGGTGGCGTTCCAAATGGATGGCAGGGTTGTGATACCGTTGAGAGTCAGGCTGTTCACACCATTGAAGACGGCGTCACCGAGGAAGGTGAAATCATTGGCGACCTGGGCATTCGCAACGCCCGCAACCAACGTAGTTCCCGCAGCCATGGTCACGGCGCCAGTGCCAAGCGGACCGGTGATGACAGTGTCATTGAGGTTGTTCGGCGTGCTGTTGGCTCCAATGATCAGGCCGCCAGCAGTCACACTGATTCCACCATCAAAGGTGCTCTGGCCGGCTAAAAGCAGCATGCCTGCGCCGGATTTCACAATGCCACCCGCCGGTGCATTCTGGACGACCGCATTGATCGTCAGGCCAGCTTGCCATGGGGCCACGTCTTTGCCGTTGATCATCACGGCTCCGACGTTGATGCCGTAGGTGCCTGCACCGCCATTCAGGTCGAGAGTGCCTGCGCCAATGGTGGCGATGCCGCCCGCATTGATGGTGTTGACCAAGATCCCGCCGGTGAGGGTAAGCGTGCCTGTCGGATTAAGAGTCGGAGCTGCACCACCGAGATTGTTAAAGGTGATGCCGGTGAAACTGTTGGCCTGGTTTGCCAGAGTGATGCTTGCACCGCCACCCAGGGTCAAAGCCTGGGCCGGAATGATGGAACCCGCGGTCTGGTTCAAGATAGCCTGATTTACCGTGAGACCACCGCTGCCGAGCGTGCTCGTAGAACCCAGGACAAGCGTGCCCATATTCAGCACCGTGCCGCCAGTGTAGGTGTTCGTGCCATTCCATGTCATGACACTGACCCCCGTGTCGCCCGAAGTTTTGATCACCCTGATCGGTCCGCCGTTGTCAGTGATGGCGGCATCAATGGTGGCCGTGCGGTTGGTGCCGGAGAAGTTGGCGTGGGTGATGTAAAGGTCACCACCACCTGAGGGGCCTGTAAGGTTGCCGTTGGTGATGGCAAAGTTGATATTGTCCGTGCCCTGACCGATTAGTAGACCACCACTCTGAAGGGTGAGTGTATTACCTCCCAGGTTCAAAATGGTCGCCGTGGTCTGTTGGCCGAAGGTCAGCGTGCCCACGGTTGTATTTGCCGCGAGGATGGTCGTGCCAGCCGCTGTCAGGCGGACATTGTCCGTTGTAAGAGGTGACGCATTGAGACCGCTGCCTGCGTATCCCGCGAAACCTACGCCATTGAGCGCACCGATTCCATAGGTGCTGTCGTAGCTGGCGTATTCACGGTCCACGATGGCCCATGGCCCGATGATGTTATTCGTGAGCGTCGGAGCACTCGTGAACTTAAGGCGTGCCGAACTGCCGAGCTGTCCGGTCGCATTGAAGCGGACGGTGGCCGCGTCACCCGTTCGGATGAGGGCTGCGGCCGTGACCTCGAGGGAATTGACATTTGTGCCCCCTGAGTTGGTGGTGAATGCGTTGTGCCCACCAGCAAGGGTGATCGAACCGACGGTCTCCGAGGATGCATACTGCTGACGACCCGCAATGGAAAGAACACCACCATGAAGGGTGATGGGTGCAGTGTCATTGACGCGGTTGGCGATGGCCGTCAGGTTTCCATTGGCCAGGGAGAGTGTGGCGAAGTTGATGCCGATCGGCTGGTTGGTATTTGGCAAAGCGCCAAAATCGTTAAGCGTGATGGAACCGCCCGTGAGCAGGGTGGGTCCGGTATAGGTCTGCGGAGCCTGGAAGTTCAAAGCGCCGGTTCCGGTTTTGTTGAGGAAGATGTTGGATTCAATAACACCGCCGAAACTGTTGTTGGAATTCACCACCAAAGTCGCCTGTGCACCGGTGTTGGTGATGGTGCCGCCACCGACACCCGAGCTACCCGTGGCTCCCTGACTGAAGAGACCGGCGACGAACTGGACTCCTCCCTGCAGGTTCACCGTGCCACCGACGTTCACTCCGAGGCCGTTATTAAAGAGAAGAGTGTTCGTTCCGCCGGGCGTCAGATTCAACGTGCCGCCATTGATAACGGAGTTGCCGCTGATGTACTGCTGGGCGTTGAAATTCAGAATGCCTGCGAGTGACTTGTTCATTCCTCCCGTTGTCACGAGGCCGCTGGTGACATCGAGTGTGGCACCGGAGGCGACATGGATGACGGCTTCGGTAGTGCCGGTGGCACCAAAGGTAACCACTGGAACCGATAACATCGTTGCCGCCCCGGTGCTGTTGACCAAAATGCCGCCACTGGTCAGAGTCAATGTGGTGGGGTTCAGACCGGAGAGGCCGCCCACATTGGTGGTTCCAGACGCACCACTGAGGGTCAGGGCGTTGAGTGTCTGATTGCCGGTCAGTGAATTAGCCGTGAGATTGGTGGCCTTGAAAGTCTGAGTGGCACCCGCGCTCAACACATTGGTGGCTGGCGCGTAAGCGGTGAAGGGCACAATGCCCATGGTGGAATTATAGGTGGCGAACTCATTGCCGTTCGTCGTTACACGCGGAAGAATACCCGTTGTCGCTGGAATCAGAGCCGGAGCAGTGGTGAACTTCAAGAAGTTCGTGGCCGTTCCAAAAGTGCCGGTGACATTGAGTGAGCTGCCGCCGTTTTGAGTAGGCAGGCTGGCAAATGTGAGCGCAGCCGTGCCCGATCCACCCATGTTGATGACACTGCCACCGGAGTTCAGAACCAGCGCACCCACTGTTTCAGTCGAGTTATTGCTGACGAAGTCAAAAGTCCCGCCCTCAAGTGTGACCGCACGTCCTGTAAGGCGGTTGTTGGTGTTTGTGCCGCTGTTGTCCAGACGAAGTGTCGCTCCGCCCTGAATGAGATTAACCGCACCTGAGGAGTTCGCCGTGGCTGTGCCATTCATCACCACCATGCCATTGTGGATGACGAAACCACCGGTGCCGCTGATGGCACCTGAGATCGGTACGCTGATTGTCAGTGTGCCGGAGCCAAACTTGTCGAAACCAAACATGCTGTTGGCAAAGGTGGCTCCTGTACCGATGTTGATGTCACCTGCGGCCATGAAGCCAAGCCGACGTGTGCCGGTGACAACAACCGGCCCGGCGAGGTTGAGTGTGCTGCCGGAGTCAGCTCCGATGGTGCCATCGAAGGCAAAGTTGATCGTGCCGGAGTAGGTGTTGTTGCCAGAGACGCTTTGCAGTTGCCCGCCGGAGTTGATACCGCCCAGAAAGACATTGTTGCTTCCCTGCATATTGAGTGTGTTGGTGATGTTCACACCACCCGCAAGCTGGAGTGCTGCACCGATGACTGCGGCGCCTGGCGAGACGCTGATCGCACCGGTACCCAGCGGGTCTGCCAGCGCATTGTTGTTCACCAAAACCGCTCCCTGTGTGATGTTCAAGGCACCGCTCCAGCCCGTGTTCGAGGCGTTAAAGAGCAATGTGCCATTGTCTGCCTTGATGAGGCTGGCCGTGGCACCTGCACCAGAATTAAGGTCGAATGCCGAGTTCAAACTGAGAGTCTCGCAGCCGACCACCTCAATCGCACGAAGATTGGAGGTGTTGGAGAGTTGAATCCCGCGAGTCATCGCGAAGCTATCCGTCACTCGGAACGAAGCAGTTCCCGATTGTGGGTTCAGAAACACGAGGTTGGCGGCATTACCGAGCTGTGCATCTTCAGAGACCGAAACCACCCCCTGATTGATGTTGATGGCACCCGTGAAGGAATTGGTCGCATTGGCAAGGACGAGGGAACCCGCGCCAGCTTTCACAAAACCGCTGCCGCTGAGAGCTCCTGCCAGATAGAGCCCCTGGGTCACATTGGAGGCGGTGGCCGTGTTCACAGTGAAGGTCGGCGTACCGATGAGGGCACCTGAGTCAGCGACTTGTAGTCCGTAGCCGCTGGTGTTGGCCACGATGAGGCCGTTAGTGAGCACTGTGTTAATGCTTGCCGGAGAGATGATCTTGTTGGCCGCGAGATTGAACGGCAGTGAGCCACCCGCCCGGTTGACCGTGATGGTGCCAGTGCCAGTGGCATCAAAAATCACATCGCCTGCGAGACCGATCGTCTGCACCACAGCATTACCGACGTTTGGAGCGGTGCCGTCGTGAAGGAGCGAGACCGCCAGGCCATTGCCCAAGGCTGCTGCATTATAATCCCCCGTGTAATTCGTGGAGTTAAAGATGAGCGTGCCGAGGCCGGTCTTGGTGATGTTCGTCATCGCTCCCATGTTTCCGAGGAGTGAAACAGTGAGGAAAGGATTGCCGACATGGATGGTCGGTGTGGCACCCAGTCCGGCACCGCCAAGGCTCCCGCTCAAGGTCAGTGTCCATGCCGTGTTGGCTGTACTGTCAAAGTTGGGTGTGCCAGCGAAGGTGATGTCGTTAGCTATGGAACGGCTGCCATCTACGAGGAAGGTGGTACCAGATGCCGCTGCCACTGTTCCGATACCCAACGGACCGCTGGTCAGACCTGTGCCGCCAGCCGTGGGTGTGCTGTTGCCGCTGATCAGGATGCCGCCCGCACTGATCGACAGGCCGTTATAGAGGCTCTGACCGCTGAGTTGGAGGATGCCTGTGCCCGTTTTGTTGATGCTCGAGGCCGGACCTCTGATGATCGAGGAGATGTTCAGCGAAGGCTGGATGGAAGTGTAGGTGGTGCCATCAAGCTGGATGGGGCCGACATCGAAAGTATTTGCACCTGTGCTGAGCGCCAGAGTGCCGCCAGCAATCGTCGGGGTGAAAGGGGCATTGCTGGTGGTGACCGAAACGGGTGTGGAGTTGGTCAGCGTGAGGATGCTGTTGGTTGGGATATTCACCGCTGGTGTGGTGGTGCCGCCGTTGTTTTCAAAGATCAGGCTGTCGAGCGTGTTATTATTTCCCAGGCTGCCCGCTAGATTGAGGATGGAGCCGCGACGGAGGGTGACGGAGTTCGTCGGATCAATCTGGCCTGCATTGGTCAGCATGGTCATCGTGGCACCGCCCAGGATGATGTCACCCGCTGGGATCACCACTCCACTGCCGATGAGATTGACCGTGCCCTGAATGACCGAGGTTCCACCAGTGTAGGTGTTGTTGGCGGAGAGATTCAAGTTCCCTGCTCCCGATTTGACCAGCCTCACGCCTGTTCCCTGGATGACAGAGTTCACGATCACATTGTTGGCACCACCCACAAAGGTCTGTGCACCTGCGGTCGCCGTGGCATTTTGACTGACGGTGACTTGGGTGGCGCTATCCACGGACACAATGTAGGTGCCGGTCGGCAGGCCGGCATTGGTGATGGTCATGCCGGGACTCAGGCCGACCGTCGAGGTCATCGTGATCACGGGTGATGTCGCCGTCGTGCTGCCTCCAGTGAAGTTTGCCGTTCCTGTGGCAGCGTTGTAGATGATGAGTTCATTCGTTCCACTGGTGATGATGCCGCGAGTGGATGTCGTACCGAAGGAGGTGGAGTTGCTGTTATTGCTGCGCAGGATGCCGCCGAGTTCGAGGTTCAAAATATCCCCACTGTTGGTAAAGGCGATGTTGTTGTTGAAGGCTCCTGAAACTTTCAGCAGTCCGGTGGTGGTGGTTCCAGCGGCCAGCGTGGTCACTGAATGTGAGGTGGCCGGAATTTCCGTGAGATTGCCGACACCAAAAGTGCCATCGTAGCCTGTGTAACCACCCTGGCCCACGATACCGATACCATTGCCAGTATTGTATGCGGCGTAATCGGTGCTGTTCGCGATGGCCCAGGCGCCAAGAGCTCCACTGCTCACGGTGAGCGGCGCTGCTGAGAGGAGGATTCGTGCGTTGTTACCCTGCTGGCCGAGATTGGTGCCGGTGAAGTTGACTGTGGTGCCATCGCTTCGCGCCAGGCTGGCGATCGTCAGGTCAGCGGAGGTGATCGTGCCCCCACCAGTGGTGACTGTGATGGTGTTTGCACCCTGAGCAGAGGTTATGACGCCGAGTGTCTCCGTGGCTGCCGTGCTGACCCTGCCGGTGTAGGAGATCGTGCCATCACGCATGAAGATCGGTATGGCATCACCGATGCGGTTGTTGTTCTGGGTTTGCAGGCCGGTGTTGTTGCTCAGGAGAAGTGCGCCGCCATTCAGATGGATTTCAGAGGTGTTGAGGATGGTTCCGTCGCTTTCCAGCGTGGTATTGCCTCCCATGAGCGTGGTGCGCCCACCATAGGGCTGGGCCGAATTGATGGTGAGTGTGTTGCCATTCACGCGGCCAAAGTTGACCGAACCAGTGATATCTCCTGAGAATAGCGTGCTGGCAGCCATGTTCGTGACAAAGGTGCCAGTTCCCGCAGATGTTGTGATCGTGCCGCCCGCGCCGGGCATGGTGCCTGGGTCACTGAGTTGACCGACGTATTGAGTATTGCCGAAAAGGTCAAGGGTAGCCCCATCATTGATGTTGAAAATCTGATTGGGGAACAAGGCATTGAGAGCGACATTCAAGCGCGTGGTGCCATTGAGCAGGTTTGTCGTGCTGGATATGTAGTTGGGTGTGTTGATCTGCAGAGTGCCGGGTAATGCTTTGGCAATTCCACCCGTGCCATAAAGCGCGCTATCAACCGTCAGCGTGGTGCCGTTCGAAACCTGGATGTAGCCCACGTTCGCCCCGAGATTCACCTGCGGAATACTCAGCGAGTTGCTGCCGCCTGTATTAATGATGGCTGCAGCGCTCAGGGTGAGGCGGTTCAATGTGGCGCCACCGATGGTCAGTCCGGCACCATCGATCTTGATGGCATTGACCGTGCGATTGGCCGTGGTGTTGCCGCTGGCTGTCAGCTCCAGTGTCTGTGTGGCGCTGGCAGTGTTGATGTTGGTGACATAGCCTGAGAAAGCCTGGACGCCGTTGCTGAGATTATACTCAGCGAAGTCCGACCCACCGCTGATGAAGACACGTGGCATGATGCCATTGATCAGACCGTTGCCAGTTGGTGCAGTGGTGAACTTCACCTGATTGATGGTGCCGAGGTCAGGCACACCGACAAGGTTCAAGGATGAACCTGTGTTCGCAAAGTTGACGGAAGCGAAAGTGAGAACGTTCGGGCCAGCTCCGGACATGGTGATGTAGCTTTGCACGCTGTTGAGAGTCAATGCACCCGTGGTTTCGGAAGTGCCGGAGGCATTGCCGATAATATTGAGCGTGCCTCCCTGGCCGGTGAAGGCCCCCGCGTCAGCGAGGCGGTTGGCGTTTACCGTGCTGTTGTCGAGTGTCACTGTTCCCAATGGGTTGACGACCACGGAGCCTGCCCAGGCACCATTGGTACCGTTGATGGTGATCGTGTTACGATTGGCCGTGAGTGCCCCTGTGGCCGTATTGGCAGCCGTCAGTGTCAGAGTTCCGGTGGAGGCGGAGTAGGCCAGCCCACCCGCTGCCGCGCCGCCATTTTGCACGATGCCGCTGATGAGGGTGTCTCCCGGTCCACGCAGCGTCAGGGTGCGGCCTGTGGCGTCATTACTCAAGCTGACATTCCCCGCCAGCGTCAGGGTGGCTCCACCACTAAGGTTGTTGAAGAGAGTGCGGTTGCCTCCACTATTGGTCACCAGTCCGTCAAGCTGGATGCTGTTCGTGCCGCTGAAGGTGGCTGGATCACCACCCAGGTTCACCGCATTGGGAAGCGTCAATGCGAGACCTGCCTGGACAACGCCCCCGTTGATGTTGAAGGCTCCCGTGCCGATCTGGCTGGCACCGCCGGTTTTGTTTAAGTGAAAGGTGCCCTGTGATAGAGTTGTGCCGCCTGTGTAGGTGTTTCCGGAGGTTCCACCCACCGTGAAGGACGCATCGTTGGCGATGGCGATGTTCAGATTGGTCAGAGACGTACCGCTGTTGTTCTGAATCACACCGTTCCACACCGTTGAGCCGAAGCCGCGAATATTCAAAAGCCGGGTTCCTGCCGTGGTTTGCGCATTGATAAAATTGCCGTTGAGGGTCAGCACCGCACCACCTTCGAGGTTGTTGCTGAAGGCGACGACATCATTGGCTCCCGAAGCTTTCGTGATATTGCCATTGAGCGTGATGTTATTGGAGCCGGCAAACACTGCTGAAGTGTTATTGGCCAATATAACTGGAACAGACGTACTAAGGTCTCCCCCGTGGGCAAAGATGCCGCCATTGCTAAACACAAGGTTCGCTGCGGCACCAATGCCGTTGGCCGTCAGTCCCAGCAAGCCGCCATTGGCATTGATGTTGCCCGTGAAGGTATTGGCTGAAGCTGGATTCAATATCCAAACACCACCATCATTTTTAGCGATGTGGAGGACGTTGGCAAAGGTGGCGTTCGTGCTGTTGGCAAGCACCAGATTCATCTGATTGTTGTCCGTGTTGGAACCCCGGAACTCCAATGTGAGAACACGGGCAACAGTGTCCCCACGCGTGGTGTGTGTAAATGTTCCCGTATTCCACACCAAGGCTCCGGTGCCGGAAGATTCCATGCGATAAACGCGATTGGCTGAGTAGTTCGCACTCGCCTGAAGGGTCAGATCACGATTTGCCGTTTCACCCGGGCCAACGTAAAGCAGGGCGTTCAGATCAGCGTTGCCTGGATTGTAAATCAGCGCGCCACTGGCACCGAGAGAGCTGCTAGGCCCTGTGCCAATGGAGGTGACGATGAGATTCCCCCCGTCCACCCGGACGCTGCCGGTGAAAGTATTATGGTTGCCGAGCATCAGCGCTCCATTGCCGTTTTTAATGATGGCATTTCCACCGGTGCCAGCGCCGCTGATGATTCCAGAGATGATGCCAGCCGTGACCATGGTGCCGGTGGTGCCGTTGTTGATCGTGGAGATGGTTCGTACCGCAGAGCCAATGGCGATGTTGTTCGTGATCTCAGTCTCGCCTAGCGCAGTGGCTGAGCCCAGGACGAGGGAGGAGGGATTAAAGTTAGTGACGCCCCAGGTGAGGTCACCTCCACCAAGGGTGACAACAAGCCTGCCAGGAGTAGCTGAAGAGAAGCCGGAAGCACCGCCAGGCAACTGAACGGTGGTGCCAGTGCCGGCGACAGGCGCTCCAAGGCTGCGCGTAAAGCTGCCCGATGTCTCCAAGACACCGCCATTCAACACGAGCGGACTGCTGGCCGAAAGACCCTGCACCGCAGCATCCTTGTCAGCGACACGCAGGATGCCGCCACTGACCGTCGTCGTGCCTTTGTAGTTATTTGAGGTCGATGGGTTGAGAATCCAGAGGCCGGCATCCGCCTTGGTCACGGCCAGGGCTGCTGTGCCATTGTCAATGAGATGCACCCGCATCTCGTTATCACCCGTCGAAGTGCCGCCGAGGGTCAGCGTCCGCGCAATGTCCGGAACACTGAAAACGAGATCGCCCGTGTTGCTGAAAATCAGCGCGGCATTGTTGGCAGTTCCGCCAGCGAGGACACTGTTACCATACTGTCCTGAGGACTGGATCGTGGCATTGCCCGCCAGGGTGAAGAGGCGGTCTGTCGTCACGGAAGGAGTCTGCGTAGTCTGATATACCGTGGCATTGGATCCCTGATAGCGAAGAACTCCATTGTTGAAGACCAAGTTGCCTGCCGAATTGCTGGACAAGCCAAGTGATCCGGCGGCGCCAAATGCTGCGCCGGCTACATCTGTGCCGGTTGCGTTGGAAGACAGAGTCAATGTTAAACCATTGATGGCCGTGATCGTGGTTCCAGCAGGCAGATTGCCGTTCGCTGCGATGGTCTGGCCCACTTTTAGTCCCGAAACACTCGCCACAGTAGCTGTATTGCTGCCAACAGTCGTCGTGAGCGTGGTGCTGACAGCACCATCCGCCAGGGAGTTGGCAAGAAGGACCGAACCACCGCTGATGATGGTGGCCCCAGTGTAGGTGTTGAGGCCAGTCAACGCCTGAACACTGGCGCTGGTGCCGTTTTTAATGACTGACACCACACCCGCACCATCCTGAATGATGCCAGAGAAGACTGGTGTGGTCACAGTCGTGCCCGCATTCCCAAGGGAGATGGCGGAAGCCGTGGCACTGCTGCTGGTGATCACACCCGAGCCATTGAGGGCTCCGATGGTTAGTGTATTAAGTGCCGTGCCACCCGTGTATGGCGCGGCGTTGGCACCCGCGCCATTGATGTCGAGGGTGCCATTTTGACGGAGTGTAAAGACGCTGCCCGCCGCAGGTACGCCCAGGCTTGCCGTGATGGAGCCGGCTGCCATTTGTAGAACGCCAGCATTGACCGTGGTGCTGCCGGTGTAGTTGTTGTCACCGCCAATGATAAGCGTGCCCGTGCCAGCTTTGGTCAGCGAGGCCGCACCGGAACCGATGCGGGCATCAACGGTCAGTGCATTCGCCGGGGTGCTGCCATTGATGGTGATGATCGTTTCAGCCGCCGCTCCGAGGGTGTTCGTCGCCGTGCCGTTGTGCTGTATGGTGGCCGGACCTGTCGAGTTATCGAAGAGGAGTCCGCCGCTGGTAATGGTGAGGACGCCGCCGAGAGTGATTGTCTGCGAGCCACTCATTTTGAGTGAGTTGATGCTTTGAGCGGAAAGGTTGGCTCCGGGTGTCGAAGTGCTTTGGTAATTGACCGTGGAGGTGGCACCCGATGTCGGAAGAGCCAACTGCCCCGTCAGCGCTGAAGCCGATCCGGCCGCCACTACATTCGCGGCAAAATCTGTTCCCGCCTCGCCAAAGGTGGCATAACCTCCAAGCAGCCCATTGGCACCAGCCGCAGTGGTGAAAGTGATCGCCGTGCCAGCACCAGGATTGAGATTCAAGGTCGCGCCTGCAGTGCGAGTGCCAAGGGAGGCAAAGTTGAGAGTTGGTGTACCACCATTGGCTGACAATTTGACCGATCCTGCGCCTGCTGCGACAGTGAGCGCACCCACCTGTTCAGTGAGCGCACCGCCTGCCGCAGAACCCTGATATTCAAAAGTGCCGCCCGCCCACTGATTGCCACTAAGTGCGTCAGCTGCGAAGATCAACTGGCTGGCATCATTGATCACGTCAGAACCATTTCCGCTTCCCGCCGTGGGGCGCACCTTCAATGTCCCTCCGCTCACGGTCACGTTGCCGGTGAAATTGGAGCTCGCGCGGAAAGTCAGCGCGGTGCCTGCGGCCACAGCCGTCGTGCCGATGTTGTTACTGAGACGAATGTCGTTGCCGGAAATGCTCACCACTACGGAACCGGCAGGAACATTGGTTCCCGTCACCGCCTGGCCCACCATGATCCCGGTGCTGTCAGCCACTGTGAGCAGATTGGTTCCAGTGCCACTCACGACGCCAGAATTCACAGAGACTGCAGCGGCGTAGGTGGAGGGTTCCGGGGCATAGAGCCAGGTGCCTCCCCCTACTTTGGCCAGACTCGTCGCCGAGGTGCTGTTATTGATGACTCCGCCGATTTCATTGATGATCGATGAGCCACTGTTACCGCCGAGGAAGAGTGTTTTGGCACCAATGCCACCTGCTCCGATGGGGTTGCCATTAAAGACCAAACCTGTGCCGCTGGATTGATTCGCCAGAATGATGCCGTGAGCAGTGGTGCCGAGGAGATTGACCAGCTTGGTGCTGGTTTCACCGGTGCCACGGTAGTCCAGTGCTCCACTATTTAGCTGGATGGCACCCACGCCTGATGAATTGAATGCACCGATGCCAGTGACGACCAACGTGCCAGTGATGTTTGTGCTCCCGAGCATGGTTCCTGCTGCACCATCAAGCGTCAAAGTGCCTGTGCCCCCTTTGACGAAGATGTGCCTGCCCGTGCCGCCAGGAGTGATGCTACCGGTGACCTGTGAATCACCATTGCCACCCATCGTCAGGACACGATTCGTCCCGGAGCTAACCCCAAGCAGGCTGCCGTTAAATGTCACCGGACCGTTGGCATTGATGTTGATCGTTGTATTCCCATCACCACCACCAGCTGCGAGCACGCCGCCCAGTGGATCTGTGAAGCTCGCGCCGTATCCGTTGCGACTGTTGATGGCAAACGTGGCTGTCTGGGAATTACCGACATTCGTTCTGAATCCAGCCAAAGCGACCGTCTGGCCCTGCATGGAGGTGCCGATGCCGAGTGGACCGCTGAGATCATGGTCCAAAAAGATATTGCCGCTGGTATTGGTACGCTGAATGACACTCTTGCTGATGAAATCTCCCGGAGCATCCGTCCTGATTTCGAAACTGCCGTTCTGAAGGTCAATGGACTGCGTCCCGATGTTTAATCCCATGGCACCGACGGTCGCGACACGCACCGTGCCCGAGTCCACTCGGACGGAGTCAGTAAATGTGTTGCCCGAATTTTGCAGCCAGAGCGTACTGCTGATGATCTGGCCGGATTTGATAAACCGGTCGTTGGCGTTCTCCGATCCCGTTACCACGCCGCTGATGATCCAGTTCCCGTTTCCCTGAAATACTTGAGACTGGCCTACGACACCAAGATTGACTCCGCCTGTGACAAATGTGGTGCCGTGAGTCGCCCATATCCGGTTTTCTCCCGCCGCAGAGCCAAAGGTCAACCCACCCGCGAGAGTATTGTTTCCGACGCTGATCAGACCGCCGGTGTTATTGACCGCATTGGTGCCGCGTCCCGAGACGCTGACTTCACGGTTTAAAGTCAACCCAGTGCCAAAAGTAGTGCTGGAGCCTGCGAGCATCAAAGTGCCGCCGCTGTAGCCAGGATTACCCGTCTGCGCGACACCAGTAACAGAGATCGCAGTCGTGCCCGTGCCGAGCTGGCCGACGTCCGTGATGGTGAGAACACCGTTCTTGATGGAAAGGTCACCGCTAAATGAGTTGGCATTGTTCGTGAGCAGCAAGGTGCCCACGCCTGTTTTGGTGAAGCCATTCGTGCCGGCCAGTATTGAGCTGATGGTGGCTCGAGCATCGATACCATTGACAGCGATGACGGGTGAAAGCGAACCCGCTCCTGCCCCCAGGGTGAGCGTGTTTCCTGTCACCAGATAACCATTGCTGTTGAAAGTGAGCCCTCCTGCAGTGATCGCCCCGCCAAGAGTGACCGTGCCGGGAGCAGCGCCAAAAACAGCGGTATTATTGAATGAATTGGTCCAGACACTTCCGCCATTCCACCAGGGCGTGGTGCCATCGTCCCAGGTATTAGTGCCGCCGTCCCAGATAAAATCTGCCGCTTGGGATGGTGTGCTCCAGAGAGTGAAACAACCCAGCAGCAGACATGTCACGGGAGTCTTCAAGCGCTTGCGGAACCAGGATAAAACCGGGCTGCTACGGCAGACTTTGGCGTTGGTTGAGGAAATCATAAAGGGGCTGGGCTGGGGACGAATGAGGCCTGCCCACGTTCGAAAAAGCACCACCCATGGATTTTGGCGGGTCAGTGATGCTTCTTTGAACCAGACAGGATAATCTCTCGCAGATTAGGAGGCGGCCCCCTCATTGGGTATCCCCCGGCAGGGGGATTTTGCAGTTCAGGCACACCCGCTCAGCCCACATTCAGAAGCCCGATCTCATAGGCACGGGCGACCGCTTCAGCACGATCAGCGACGCCTAGTTTAGAGAAAATGGACTTGAGGTGACTCTTGATGGTTTCTGCGCTGATACCGAGTACCCGCCCGAGTTCCTGACTGCTGAGCCCACGGCCCAGATGCTGGAGCACCTCGAGCTCCCGCCCACTAAGCAGAGGAAGGGCTGACACCTCCGCGGAAGGATCTTTTTTGAACCAGAGACTGCCTGCCGCCACGGACTTCACCGCCCCCAGCAGCGTGGCGTGGTCGGCGATCTTCGAAAGGTAGCCATGAGCTCCGTTACGCTGGGCCAGTTTCACCTCCGCCGCCGTCGAACTGGAGGACAGCATGATGATTCGAATCGCGGGCCATCTGGCGTGGATGGCAGTCAGAGTTTCAAAACCATCCGTCAGTGGCATCCTCACATCCAGCAGGATGACATGAGGATGGAAGCTGGCACATGCCGCCAACGCCAGTTCAGCGGATGCCGCCGTTTGAATTTTTTCGAAGCAGTCATGCACACTTAGCATGCTCTCCAGCCCCTCGCGGACGACAGCATGATCATCCACGATCAGCAGTCGCAGTTTCTCGGATACCATTCTGGAGTATGACGGGCGCACCATGGGATGACTATCCCCCATCCAGGGGATTTTGCGGCTCGCGGGCGGAGCACTGTGCTTTGCTGACTCGACAAACGATGGAAACGCCTTTGCCGGGGAGGCTTGTGATTTCCGCACTCCCACCCAGCCACTTCATGCGCTGTTGGATCGACTCCAGGCCAAAGTGACCATGCCGGGTGCCTCTTGGAGTGCCATTGGCAAATCCTCCACCATCATCACAAATGCTCATCTCCAACTCCTCGGCACGGTAGATCAGCGTGAGCGTGACCCGCGTCGCCCGCCCATGCTTGAAAGCATTGCCCACGGCCTCCTGCATCAGCATCAGCAGGCTGCCCATGGTATAGCGTGAAAGCGGGAAGGGCTCACCCTCATGCCGCACCTCCACCGCCCCCTGCGGCCAGTGCTCGACACTGCTGACCGCGTGCTGCAGCAGCGCCGTGAAGTCGTCCGCCTCCTCCTCGATCTCCCGCAGACCCCACACACATTCGCGCAACTGCCTCTGCGTCCGCGCCAGTGCCTGCCGCGCTGCAGTGAACTGCTCACGCACCTCGGGTGCAGCTTCAGGCAGTCGCGCCTCCGCCGCCTCCACCCGGTAGGCCGCACCCGCGATCATCTGCTGCAGGCCATCGTGCAGGTCTCCAGCCAGCCGCAGTCGCTCATTTTGCGCGGATTTAAACTCCAGCTCCACATTCCGATGCATCTGCATCATCTTTTCAAAACGCCTCGTGCGCTGCTGCAGCAGCCTTTGCAGCGAGATGATCCAGGCCAGCGTGCCCAGCAGGATCACCGCCACCGCCGCCAGCGCAAACCCGAGGCGCTGCGGTGTCCACCATGACGGCAGCGCCAGAACCTCCACATCCCCCGCCGTGCGCATGTTCAGCAGAAAACGCCGCACATACGGTGCGACCAGGGCCGGGCGCACTGGTGCTGTGCTGAACTCCATCACGCAAATGCCCGTGATCCGCACCTCGCTGCCTTTCACCATCTGCGCCACCTGCTGCGCCCCCTCCCCCGGCGCGATGACGGCGCGGACCATGCGTCTCCCCGAGCGGAACGTCACTCGCGTCCCATCTTCCGCCGTCGGATCAGTGCCCTCAATGACGCCGCGGATGGCAACAAGCCGCCCGTCAAAGTCCGTGGCCCCCTGGCCTGCGGATTGGTTTTTCATGCTGTAGATCTGCTCTGGATCAATCTCGACTGGCAAAGGCGGCCGCGTCGTGCCGGTGCGTCGGCACACGGCATTTTTCAGTTCCACATAATGCACACCACCCTCGGCGAAGCCTGCCGCCTCGATCAGATCACCCGGCGCAAAGCTGTCCTGCTGCGGTGTATGTACACGGACACCCCGCCCATTGCGCTCCAAATAGAGAAACTCTCCCTGAACGCTCAGCGTGACCACCCCCGCGACTCGCACCCGGTTCGGTGAAAAACCCTGCGGAGAAAAGGGCTGGAGCCTGTCCGCCTCCAGCAGCGGCCCATCCCACGGACCACCGGGCGGCGGCGTCAGTAGCGAGAGGTCCTCCTTCAAATTCGACCGGATGCGCACCCCAATGAGCTCACCGCGACTGTTTAAAATACCCTGGTTCACGCCAACCACACGCACCTCGGCGTCCACCCATGCGGCAGCATCCAGCACGGCACTGGAAGTCAGACTCGCCAGCACATGCCCGCTCTCGGTGGCCACATCCATCTCTTGAGTCGGC
>CAYMHJ010000001.1:36568-75452 GCA_964390165.1 uncultured Prosthecobacter sp.
TCCACCCTCTGCTCCGTCGTGATCCTCTGCACGATCCCACGTACTGCCACACGCTGCCCGCTGTATTTCCCCGACATCAGTTCCGCCACGCCCACCTCCACGGGTGCCGGCAGCGATCTGGTGCCAACGATCTTCAGTGTCCGCATGGAGATCGCAGGGGCAAAGCTTCCAGCCATCGTCACCCCTTTCACCTCGACCACATCACCCGGCCTGCAATCCTCCCCCCCCCTCCGCACCACTGGCACGAACCTGGATGCCATCCCCATCATCCAAGTAAAAAGAGTACCGGCCATTCCGCAATGTGACGACACCGCTCAAGGCCGCTGGCAGCCCCTTTTGAGCCTCATCGCGTGGCAAAGCCCTCACCTCCGCCACGCGCTCAAGCACACGCGTGTCGTCAGCCGCCAATGCTGTAACGGACACCATGCCAGCAAAGCCTGCCAGAAAGCCCAAATGGATGAGGTTGTTCAAGCTCGTCCAGCATGATCCTTCACGCCGCCGCCTGCAACGCTGCACTTTGAAGGAACTGAATGCGGTCCTGCTCACAGCAGCGTGCTGTCGTCCCGCTTCTCCAGCCGGCCGATCTTCTTTTTGATGGTCTCCAGATGCACCGTCATCTCGTGCAGCGCCTTCAGGCTGTCCTTCATCGTCTCCTCGTCCTTCAAATGCGGCAAGGCGGGGTGAATCTTCATCATCTGAAGCGCGATGGTCTTCGCGGCCTCGCGGATTTGCTGGATGGCTTCTGGGCGTGTCATGATCGGCCGACTTTCATCAATGGAACGGCGTCTGGCAACAGCGGGAGTTGTCAGACCTTGGCGCGCCGTCTAAATCAGATTCATGGATCTCCGTCATCTTCGATACTTTCAGGCCGTGGCCGAGGAGCTGAGCTTCTCGAAGGCGGCTCATCGCCTCCGCATCGCCCAGCCCGCGCTCTCCCGTGCCGTCCAGGAGTTGGAGCAGGACCTCGGCACCCGCCTCATCGACCGCAATCGCCGCACCGTCTCACTCACCCCGGCGGGCACCGTGCTGCTCGGCGAGACCTCCGTGGTCCTGGAGCGGCTGGATGAATCTCTCCGCCGGGTGAAGCGCACCGCTGCGGGTGAAGAGGGCGAACTGCGGCTCGGCTACATCGGCCCGCCCACGCAGCCCTTCCTCGGCAGGCTGCTGGCGGAATACCGGCGGCGTTTTCCCAAAGTCTCCGTGCATCTCGAAGAGCGCACCCCAGAGCGCGTTTGGGAGATGGTAGCCAAAGGGCGCCTATCCGTCGCACTCACACGCCCCGTGCCCGGTCAGGGAGGCAAGGCACTGAGCACACTCCCACTGCGCCAGGAGCCGCTCGGCATCGTCGTGCGCGCCGAGCATCCTCTGGCGGAAAAGAAATCCATCTCCTGGAAATCCCTCTCCCAGGAGCCGCTCATCGTGCTCGCCAGGCGTGAAGGTGTGGGCCTGCACGATGAAATTCTCGCCGCCTGCCGTGCGGCAGGCTTTGCTCCTCGCATCGCTCAGAGCCCCAGTCTCATGGGCACCGTCCTCACTTATGTGGAGGCGGGAGCCGGCATCGGCATCGCCACAGACAGCGTGGCCGCCTCGTCCATGCCAGCCGGTCTGCGCTATGTTCCCGTGACCCCCGAACACAGCGTGCCCCTCGTCATGGTCTGGAATCCTGACGAACTCAGTCCCGCCGTGAAAGCCTTCCGTGAACTCACGGGCGAATGGCTGAAGGACGCGAAGCTCTGGCCGACAGACTGAGCCTGCCATCGCAAGCAACGCAACGAAACCTGCTAAGAATGGGCGAAGCCAGCGTATATGCAGGCTCGTTTCCTCCAGCCATGCGTCTGATCACACTCCTAGTCTCACTTCTCCTTGCCACCAGTCTCTCCGCCGCCCCGCAGTGGATCTGGCTTTCCAAGGACGGCAACAAGGACAAGGCCGTCACCTTCCGGCATAAGTTCGCGGTGCCGCAGAATGCCCAGATAGCCACCCTGGAACTGACCTGCGACAACGGCGCGGTCGCCATGATTAACGGCAAAAAGGTACTCACCAATCCTGATTGGCAGGAAGCCAGCAAAGTGGACATCACCAAGGACATCAAGCCCGGCGAGAACAATGAGATTATCGTCAACGCCACGAACAAAGGCGGTGTAGCCGCCCTCGTCGCCAGACTCACGCTCAAGCTGCCCGCAGGCCGCGAAAACATCGTCATCGAGACCAATGGGAAGTGGGAGGCCGCGACGACTGGCACGCAGGAGTGGAAGCCCGCCCTCGTAATAGAAAGCTACGGCAAAGGCCCCTGGGGACTCGCGCTCGATGGCAAGGCAGGCGGCGGACGCAACAGCGGCCCGGCGGAAACCATCCCCGCTGCGGAAGTCGGCGTCGCCAAAGGCTTCAAGGTGGAGAAACTCTACAACGTGCCGAAGGATCAGGAAGGCTCCTGGGTGGCCCTCACCGTCGATCACAAAGGCCGCCTTATCGCCTGTGATCAATATGGCAGCATCTACCGCATGACCGTTCCGGCTTTGGGCAAGACGGAGCAGCTCAAGCCCGAGAAGCTCGCCATCGAGATGGGCAAGGCCCACGGCCTCCTCTATGCCTTCGACAGCCTCTACGTTATGGTGAACGAGAACGGCAAGGACAACGGCCTCTACCGCCTCCAGGACACGAATGGCGACGACCAATACGACAAAACCACCAAGCTCCACACCATGGCCGGTGGCGGCGAGCACGGCCTCCACAGCATGATCGTCAGCCCGAACGGCAAGCGCATCTATTTCAACTGCGGCAACCACACGAAGCTGCCCGAGGGCCTGGAGAAAAGCCGCGCCGCCAAGATCTGGAATGAAGATCACATCGTCCCTCGCCTCTGGGATGCGAATGGCCACGCACGCGGCCTGCTCGCCCCCGGCGGTTACATTTGCAGCATGAACCCGGACGGCGGCGACCTGGAGCTCTTCTGCTACGGCTTCCGCAATGAGTTCGACATCGCCTTCGACCTCGGCGGCGAACTCTTCACCTATGACGCCGACATGGAGTGGGACATCGGCAGCCCCTGGTATCGCCCGACGCGTGTGAATCATTGCGTCAGCGGTGCCGACTACGGCTGGCGCAGCGGCAGCGGCAAGTGGCCGAACTATTACCCCGACAGCCTGCCCACCACGCTCGACATCGGTCCTGGTAGCCCCACGGGCGTCGTCAGCGGTAAAGGCGCGAAATTCCCCGCCAAGTATCAGCGCGCCATCTTCATCAACGACTGGACCTACGGCACCATGTGGGCCATCCACCTCCAGCCGAAAGGCGCGAGCTACATCGCCGAGAAGGAAGAGTTCGTCTTCGGCAAACCGCTGCCGCTGACCGATGTCGTCATCCATCCGCAGGACGGCGCGATGTACTTCGCCGTCGGTGGTCGCAAGACCCAGTCCGGCGTCTATCGCGTGACCTATGCAGGCGACGAATCCACCGCCCCTGCCGAGGCCGTGCCGCTGGATGAGGAGTTCCGCATGAGAGCCGCCATCGAAGAGCTGCACAAAGACGGTGCCGATCCGCAAAAAGCCCTCGCCACCGCCTGGCCCTACCTCAGTCACAGCGACCGCAATGTCCGTTATGCCGCCCGTATCGCCATCGAGCGCCTGCCCGTGGAAGTCTGGAAAGACAAGGCCCTGAACGAAACCCACCCCGTCGCCCTGATCGAAGGCATCATCGCCCTCGCCCGTGTCACCGGAGCCAAAGGAGCCTACGAAGGTGGCCGCCCCGCCGCCAAGCCCACCGGCACCTCCTCCGAGCCCATCGGCAAGGTCGCCCCGGAGAATGCCGAGCTGCAGATCGACATGCTGAAAGCCCTCGCTCGCCTCGAAGGTCATCAGCTTAATGCCGCCCAATCCCTCGCCTCCCTGCGTGCCCTTCAGCTCATTCTCATACGCCTCGGCAAACCTGATGCTGATGTCTGCGCCGCCATCGCCGAGAAGCTCGACGCCGTGTATCCCACCGAGGACGCCATGATCAACCGCGAGCTTTGCCAGATCCTCGTCGCCATCGATTCCACCAAGGTCGTGTCCCAGACCCTCGGCCTCATGGCAACGGCCAAAGATGACTTCCAGGAAGTCGCCACCGATGCCGTTTTGAGCCGCAACGATGGCTACGCCAACGCCGCACGCGCCGCCGCTGGCAGCCGCCCGAACGCCCAGCAGATCAGCTACATGTATGCCCTGCGCAACGCCACCGCTGGCTGGACGCCAGACAGCCGGAAGACCTTCTTCTCCTGGTTCACCCGCGCCCGCACCTGGAAGGGTGGGAACAGCTTCAAAGGCTTCATCGAAAACATCCGCAAAGACGCCATGGCCACCTTTGTGCCGCAGGCGGAACTCGCCGAACTCGAAGCCCTCGGCACCAAGACCGAGAGTGTGAACATCCCCAACTACGTCGCCCCAAAAGGCCCGGGCAAAAACTGGAGCGTCGATGAAGTCGTCGCCCTCACCAGCGGCGGGCTCAAAGGACGCGACTTCGCCAATGGCGAGGCCATGTATCGCGCCACGATGTGCGCCACCTGCCACCGCTTCAATGGCGATGGCGGCAGCATCGGCCCCGACCTCACCGGCTCCGGCAACCGCTACACCCTGCGCGACCTCATGGAGAACATCGTCGATCCGAGCAAGGTCATCTCTGACCAATACGACAGCCACCAGATCACCAAAAAAGACGGCAGCACCATCCTCGGCCGCATCGTTGTCGAAGAGAACGGCAAGGTCTTCATCATGACCAACCCCTTCGCCCCCAATGATCAGATGGCCATCAACGAAGGCGACATCGCCAAGAAGGAGACCCGCAAGATCTCCATGATGCCGCCCGGCATGATCAACGCCCTGAACAAGGACGAACTGCTCGACCTCATCGCCTACCTCGTCAGCGGCGGGAATGCCAAGGACAAGGCCTTCGCGAAGTAACCGAAGAGTCTTTCGAGTTCACACTGATGTATCTCCTTTTCAGATATTTCAGAAGATTGACTCCAAACAAAGAGTGCTAACACCATGAAGAATCTACTTTTCTTCGTTCCACTCATCATCGGCATCATTATTATGGCCATCGGGATAAAGCTTCACATACCCAGAGGCCTTGTCATGAACCGTTTGGCTATGAGTGGCGCGCTGGTCGTTGGCTCACTCTTCTTTTGGTTGTCGAATGCAATGCTTCTCGCCTACGAGGGTAGGTTCTATTTCATCTTCAATGTGATCACGGTTGTGGCTTTTTTCTTGGGACTCGCGTTGCTCTTTCCAGCTCCCCCTCACGCTACGCGAATTAATCAGCACTGCTTCATGGCCCATCTACTCATCTGGACAGGCTTGATTCTTGGCATCGCACACTCGATTGCCTTGGCATCCAGTTCCACATGGCCGACTCTACTGCTCGATTTTTGTAGCAACCTCGGGTTAGACGGCGCGACCGTGCGAAAACTATAAGCTGTGCCACGGTGCTAGCTCTGCTGAACTGAAGGAGCAGGCTCTGATTCCGCTGCTCTTGGCGAGTCGTGAAACCTTGGTTGGTGCTCCTTTGTTCCCATTCGGTGCTCCATTCTGCACCGTTGCAGCTGGTGCCTCGCAGGCTTCTGCAAGCTTCACATACTCCTGCTCGCGCTCCGCCGGGAGCCAGTTGATGTAAAGGAATTGTGCCAGGGAGCCTTTGATGGGGGCGTCGTCGAGGCGCAGGGGAAGGAAGCGGCGCTCCTTGTTCAACGGGTCGCGAAACCGGAACGTGCCGGACTCCAATTGCGCCCAGTCCGAGCCGAACGCATTCGCCGACATGCAGAGCACCAGCACGCGCGAGTGCTCCAGCCCTTCCTCGATCTTCGCCGGAATGCTGTCGCCGGGTTTGATCTCCCATTCATCGAACCACACCTTCACCCCGTCCTTCTTCAATCGCTCGGCGATGTAGCGGACCACTGGCTTGTTCTTGGACGAGGGGCTGAGGAAGACATCAAAGTGGAAATCGTCAGGCATGGCGGGACTCGGAGGTAATTTCCGCCATCCAAGCGGAGCCACCCAACCTTGGCAAGAGGGATGGGAACTCGTTCGGCAACGCGCAACTTGTTCATGATGCGAGTTTCGACCGTGACACCGGAACTCCACATGGCTGGGCTCGGGAACAGTGGGTAACGGGGCTGATCACCTATTGCGACCCATCGCTTGCAGATGCGGTAGAAAATGCGGTCTGAAAACCTTTCGCCCTCCAATCCCACTACCAGCCTCAACAGCGATTTCATGCCGAAAGACCGTGTCGTTAGTCGGGAGCCGGGCGCAGCGAGACAACCGCCCAAAACCATTCTGCGATGGTGCCGCGTCCCCTCCCGCCTCATCTCCCATCATGACGAGCCACTCTCAGACTCCCACTCTTAGCCGCATGAGCCTGGTCGCCATTCAACTTACCGCTGAACTCGACGAAGTCGTGTAAGGCGCCGTGACTGCTGGCGATTACTCGAGTGCCAACGAACTCGTGCCACAAGCGTTGTATGCCTACCGCGCACGTGTCGAACGGCATCGCATCAAACGTCCACGCCTCCGCCATGACATCCTGGTCGGCACCAATCAGGCTGAACATGGTGCATGCGTGAGCGATTTCGATATGGAGCAGTTTCCGGCCGAACGGAGGTCGCAGCGCCAAGAAGTAGGTGGGTGGGAAACGAGTTGCTAAATTCGTTTTCTGCGGCGGGAATCTGCCTCTAGCCTCAAGCGAATCTAGAGTCCCTTCCCCACATGAACCGCCGCCGCTTCCTCGCTGCTTCTGCTGCTGCTCCGGCACTGATCACCGGGTCATGTACGCGTGAGCAGACCATCCCCGGTAGCATCCTCGGTGGGGGACATGCCATCGGGCATCGACTGCGGGACATGGGCGGTTTTCCGAAGCCGACACGCACGGTGAAGGCGGATGTCCTCATCGCAGGCGGAGGTATTGCGGGATTGGCGGCGGCGCGGAAGTTGAAGCAGTTCGGCATCGAAAACGTGATCGTGCTGGAACTAGAAGCGAAGGAAGGCGGCACCTCGGGTTATGGCTCGAATGCGATCAACACCTACCCCTGGGGAGCGCACTATGTGCCGCTGCCAGGGAAGGATTGTCGTGAGGTGCTGGAGTTCTTCGAGGAGATCCATCTCATCACCGGACATGATGCTGCCGGTCGTCCCATCTATGATGAAAACGCCCTGTGTCATGATCCGCAGGAGCGCCTCTTCATGCATGGGGAATGGCATGAAGGCATCGCTCCGACGGTGGGCTTGAGCCAGGGCGATCAAGAGCAGTTCAAGGCCTTCGCGGCTGAGATCGAACTCTGGCGTGCTCGACATGTCTTCACACTGCCGATGGATCGAAGCCCGCGTGCCCCTGAAGCTTTGGCGCTCGATACGATCACCATGGCCGAGTGGCTCGGGAAGCATGGATTCACTGCAGAAGCGCTGCTCTGGCAGGTGGACTACTCCTGCCGTGATGACTTCGGTGGCAGTATCCATGAAGTCTCCTCCTGGGCGGGTCTGCATTACTTCGCCAGCCGCACGGGCGAGGCTGCGAATGCCGAACATGAAACAGTGCTCACCTGGCCGGAAGGCAATGGCTGGCTGGTGAAACAACTGCGCCTTGGTTTGCCGGACATCCGCCCGAATCATCTCGTCACCCGCATCGAGGCCGTGCCCGGCGGGGTCGAGGTGGATGCGCTTGATACCTCGGATGGCAGCGTCACTCGCTTCACGGCGAAAGCCTGCATCTGCGCCCTGCCGCGCTTCATCGCACAGCGGATCATTCCGGGGCTCACGCCGATTACGAGTCTCGAATACTCGCCCTGGGTCGTTGCAAATATCACGTTGCATGAGTTGCCGCCCAGCCCCGGTGTGCATCCAGCCTGGGACAATGTGGTCTATGGCGGTGACTCGCTCGGTTATGTGAATGCGGGGCATCAAAGCCTCTCCTCGCGCCCCATCGAGACCGTGATCACGCACTACGAGACCTTGTGCAGCCAGCCTCCGGTAAAGCTGCGCGAGTGGATGCTCACGCAAACGCATGAGCAATGGAGCGAGCGAGTCTTTAGCGCACTCGCCGCACCACATCCAGATCTGCGCGAGCATGTCAGCCATCTCGATGTCTGGCTATGGGGCCATGGCATGATCCGTCCTCGTCCTGGCTTCCTTTGGGGAAAAGAGCGCGAACTCATGCAGCAGCATCGTGAGCCCATCTACTTCGCCCACAGTGACATGAGCGGCATGTCGCTCTTTGAGGAAGCCTACACACGCGGTGTGCAGGCGGCTGACGCGGTGAAGGCCGCTCTTTGATCAGGCTGCCAGGCGATCCGCCTCACGAGCCAGCGTCACGTCCAGTTCAGTCAATCCACCGGCACTGTGCGTGGAGACACGCACCGCCACCTTTCGCCAACCAACAAGCAGATCAGGATGGTGATTCATGGCTTCTGCGGCCTGCCCGAGGCGGCTCACGAAGTCGATTCCCGCGAGATAAGACGGGAAGCGGAAGGTCTTCACCAGTTCACTCCCTTCCACACTCCAGCCCTCCAGCGTGGTAAGTGCAGCGGCGATTTCTTCTTCAGTCAGCAAGGTGCGTTTCATGGCAGTCGGAATCCGTGTTCATCGGCGAGACGCAGGCACTCCGCCACAGGACGCAGTCCCTCCGAAGGCGTGGGATGGGACAAACAAGCAGCTGCCGTGCAGACCGCAAGCGTCAGACAATCGGCGATGGACCAACCTTCGTGGATGCCGTGCAGATAACCTGCCGCAAAGGCATCTCCCGCACCCGTGGCACCGACGATGAACCCTTGGGGCAGATTCAGTGATGCCTGGATGCTCACATGCCCCTCGCTGTCCGCCACTACCGCTCCGGCTTCGAAATGAATGACCACCTGCTTGCGCACGCCTTTTGCCAGCAGGGCGCGGGCGGCATCGGAAACAGCGGCAATGCTCACCGGCACGGTTTTTAGATTCATCACCACGATCTTTCCCGCCTCGACTTCATTGATGATGAGGTAGTCCGTGTGTGGCAGCGCTGCTTCGGCGACTTCGCGGAAGTTCGGGTTCTCCGTGCTGACGATGTCCACCGTGGTGATCAGTCCCGCCGCGCGAGCCTTTGCCAAAACGCGTGCAGCAGGCGTGCTGCCATCCGGGAGGAGGCGATCCATTTCATCCAACAGCATCAGGTAGCCGAGGTGAAACACCCGTGCTGATGAGCGGGAGAAATCAAAGTCCCCTTCCCCGAGCAGCGCATTTGCCCCACGCTGATGAAAGAAGGTGCGTCTTCCTGTGGAGATCACCGTCATCGCATCCGTGTAGGAGGTCGGCGCGCGGTCAGTCTGGCGGAGTTGAGCCGTCGTGATGCCGGCCTTCTGGCAATCCCGCATGATCCAGTCCCCATTCGCATCTTTGCCCACCAGTCCGGCGGCGGAGAGAGGGTAGCCGACTCGCATGGCCGCCAGATCCTTCAGCACATTGTAGGGACCACCACCGTTGCTGGAGGTCTCGCTGCGGATGTCCGCCAGCATGTCCTGCTCCGGGTAGCTGTTGATGAGCTTGACGTAGTCGATGATGTAGTTGCCGCCTGCGAGGATGCCGTTGCGCATGATGAGTGGGAGATGTGCGGACGCTTACCGAACCTGGAATGGAGCGTCGAGGGGGGGGGAATCAATGCGACACCTCAGATGGCGCATCCAGCTCCTTCGGAGGATAAAAAGCGATGAGGAGCAGCACGGCGGCGGCGAGGGAAAGACCGGTGGGCCAGAGGAAGAGCTCCTTGTAATTCACCACGCCATCGACGGTGAGCTTGCCCTGAAGAGGGATGAAGAACCACTTCGCAGCAAGGTCGCCGAGACCCAGGACGAGAAGGTTAAAGAGCCCCTGAGCACTGGAGCGCACATCTTTCGGGAAGGCGGCGTCGATGAAGATGTAAAGCGTGGCGAAGAAGAAGGCGTAGCAGATGCCGTGCAGCACTTGCACGAGGATGATCATCGTCTGGTTCTGCGGCATGAAGGCAAAGACGGCGAAGCGTGCGGCATGGCCGAGGATGCCGAGGATCATGGTGGTCTTCCACCCCATCTTGGAGAGGAACCAACCGAGGATGGCCATGGTGGCGATCTCGGCGATCTGGCCGATGCTCATCACTGGCATGATCCACTCGGGCGCGATGCCCACTGTTTTGCTGCCGAGGAAACCACCGGCCATGAGGAAGTAGCCATTGTGGATGGTCGAGTCGATGAAGGTCACGAGGAAGAGCACGAGCAGGAATGGTTTGCTGAGGAACTTCGCCGCTTTGACCCAGGCGAATCCACCTTCGCCAGCAGCGGCGGGTTTGGCTGGCGTGTGCGGCAGACTGAGGCTGAACACGGCAAGCACGAGCGAGGCGATACCGGAGATGAGGAAGATGTTTCGGCTGGCAGTCACGGCATCGACACCGGTCTTGCCCTGAAGGATGAAGTAGAG
Organism: uncultured Prosthecobacter sp.; assembly: GCA_964390165.1. Lineage (GTDB taxonomy): Bacteria > Verrucomicrobiota > Verrucomicrobiia > Verrucomicrobiales > Verrucomicrobiaceae > Prosthecobacter. The sequence continues at coordinate 47,014 of CAYMHJ010000001.1, forward strand.
AGGCCAGGCAGCGAGAATCCAGCCGATCGTGCCACCCATGCGCACAAGACCGAATTCCTTCTGGGCGTTCTTCAAATGCGTGAAGGCGATGGAGTTCGAGACGGAGATCGTCGGCACATACAGCAGCGAGTGGATGAGCATGAGGCCGAAGAAGGTGTTGAAGTCCTTCACGAAATACATGCCCAGGATGGCGAGACCGCCGACGAGATGGCTGAAGGCCATGAATTTCTCCGCCGCGAAGTTGCGGTCAGCGAACTGGTTACTGAAGAAGATGCCAACGACAGACGCGATGGCGAAGGCGCTGCCGACCCAGGTGATCTGCATGTCAGTGAACTTCAAGCCGTCCGCTCCCATGTAACCCCAGATGAGCGGCAGCCAGGCCCCCCAGATGAAGAATTCGAGGACCATCATGACGAAGAGCTTTTTGGCGGCGGGTGATTTCATAAATGCGGGCGGAGGCTAGGGAAGTACGCCGGAGGTGGCAAGGTTTATATGCCTCGGTCACTCGCTCCGCTGACTTGCCTCATCCATGGCAACAAACGCGTCCCCGGAAGCGTTTATCGGGCGTCATGACACGCCTACTTTCCCTCCTGATCGCCTCCGCCTTTCTCTCTTCCTGCTCCATGACCTTTCACCGCGAGTGGAGGGCCGCTTTGAAGCAAGGTCCGAAGCCCGGTGTCGAGGGGGCCTGGCAGGGCACCTGGAAGAGTGATGTGAACGGCCACCATGGCCGCCTCCGTGCGGTGGTCGGACCGGTGAAGAATGCGGAGGGCGATCATCCCTTCCGCTACCATGCCACCTGGGCAAACATTCTGAGCGGCTCCTATCTGACGAGCCATCGAGTGAAAGCGGTCAAGGGCGGCAGCACGTTCACCGGTCAGCATGACATGCCAGGCTGGGCGGGCGGGCGCTACACCTACGGCGGTACGGTGAAGGGGGACGAGTTCAGCGCCTGCTACGAATGCGCGAAGGACAAAGGCACCTTCCAGATGAGGCGGGTGAAGTGACGGCGATCACGCTGCCAACCAGTCCGCGATACCTGCGATGACCTCCATCCGCTGATCCTCGGTGAGTTCACCGTAGATCGGGATGCTCATGACCTCGCTGGCGAGGCGATGGGAGATGTCGCAGCCAATGCGCGAAGACTCAGGCAGATCGGCAAAGCATTGCTGCTGATCCAGCGTGACGGGGTAATAGACCTCACAGCCGATCTTTTTCGCCGTGAGATGATCGCGGAGGGCATCGCGCTGACCTCCGAGAACACGAAGCGTGTATTGATTCCAGATGTGGTCGTTGTGTGCGTAGGCCACGGGCAGCACGATTCTGGCATTCTGCGCGGCGAGCCAAGTATCCTGGGCGCTGACACATTTGCAGTGGGCGGGATCGGCCTGGACCACGCCTGGGAGCTTCAGCAGTTCGGCGGTGTAGTGAGCTGCGTTGCGCTGACGGTCGGCGGTGTAGTGCGCGTAGCGCTTCACCTTCACGCTGAGCATGGCGCATTGCAGCGTGTCCATGCGGAAATTGGCACCGACGTAGTGGTGGTAATATTTGGGCTTGGCACCGTGGTTGCGCAGCACCTTGGCGAACTCGGCCAGTTCGTCGTCGTTGGTCACTAACATGCCGCCATCGCCGAAACCGCCGAGGTTTTTACTGGGGAAGAAGCTGTAAGTCCCGAAGTCGCCCATGGTGCCAGACTGGCGGCCTTTGTATCGGGAGCCGATGGACTGCGCGGCGTCTTCCACCACGCGGAGGCCGTGTTCCTTAGCCAAGGCGAGGATGGGGTCCATATCGGCGCACTGGCCGAAGAGATGCACAGGAATGATGGCCTTTGTCTTCGAGGTGATCTTCGCGCGGGCGTCGTTCACATCCAAGTTGAAGCAGATGGGGCAGATGTCTGTAAAAACCGGCACGGCACCAAGACGAGAAACAGCACCCGCAGTGGCGAAGAAGGTGAAGGCAGGACAAAGCACCTCGTCACCGGGTTTGATGTTCAGCGCCATGAGAGCCAGCAACAGGGCATCGGTGCCGGAGGAGACGGACAGGGCATGTCTGGCCCCGGTCATCGCCGCGATCTCCTTTTCAAAAATCTCCATCTCCGGCCCCATGATGAAGCGACCGTGTTTCAGCACCTGATTAAAGGCGGCCTGAAGTTCAGATTCGAGAGGATGGTTTTGGGCGTTAACGTCGAGGAGTGGGACGGGCATGGGAAGGGGCGAATCTTTGAATGACGAATGCGGATCATGCCAGCGATTCCTCAAGGGACATCTGGCCTTGGAACTGCTCTAAATGGGCGCATGCGAACACACCTGGGGCTTATCTGCCTTATCTTGCTTATCCATTCTCCGATTCATGCGGATGAATGGTGGGCGTGGGCGTGGCTGGAGTTCTGGCAGCAGCCGGGGCGGAGTGCGGGTGTGTTTCTGGCGAATCGCGAGGACTCGGAAGACGGCCCCTACACGCAACTCGTGAGTCCGCGGTTGAAGCAGGAGTTGCTGCCCTGGCTAGACTCAGGGATCGGTCTATCCGTGCTGAATCTGGAAAACACAACCTCCAACGAGCGCCACTGGCAACTGCGCCCCGAAGTGGAACTAAACCCACACCTCGAGTTGACACCGCATCTGCGGATCGACTGGCGGAACCGGATGGAGTGGTCTTGGAATGAAGAGGAGTCGCTGAAGGCGGGGCGCTTCCGACATCGGATTCAAGTCGGGTGGACACTACCCCATGCCATCGGCCCATGGACGCGCTTGTTTGTCAGCAACGAGTGGCTGGTGAGCGTGGAGCGCGACCAGTGTACGGAGAACCGACTGGTGCCGCTGGGGCTGACATTCAAAACCAGCAGACACACGGATCTCGATGTCTTCTACATGATCGACTCAACTCTTCCGGAAGAGGCTTGGCGGCATGAGTCGGTGATCGGGACCTATCTGCGGGTGAAGTTTTGAGCTTTCGCACGGCAGCCCCATCACGCCAAGCCTGCGTGAATGCGCGCGGGCACGCCGATAACCGTTTGCCCAGGCATGACATCCTTTACCACCACGGCTCCTGCGCCGATGAGGGCTCCTGCGCCGATGCGGATGCCCTGGCGGACCACGGCCCCGGCACCGATGTGCGCCGCCTCGCCGATGGTGACATTTCCACAAAGGACGACACCCGTGGCGATATGGCAGTGCGCGCCGACGATGCAGTCGTGCTCGACGATGGCGGCGGTGTTCACGAGCACATGCTCGCCGAGCTGGGCATTCGTGTGGATGACGGCTCTGGGCAGGATCTGGCAGCCAGCGCCACAGATGGCGGAGGGGGAGATGAAGGCGGTAGGATGGATGATGCTCTGTGCTTTCAATGCCGCTTGGATGGCTGTTTGGAACAACTGAGCACGACGCGCGCAACTCTTCGCGGAACCAACACCGATGACGAAGTGGGTGAAGCCAAGTGATGCGAGTTGCGGCAGCATTTCATCGCTGCCGATGACGGGCGCACCGGCCACTTCGAGAAGACCGGGCTGTGAGTCAAGGATGGCATCAAAACGAGCGGGCAACTGCGCCTCGATGAGGACTCGCCCATGGCCTCCGGCTCCGATCAGAACGCATTTCATGGTTGATTGAGGTCGTGGAAGGTTTTGCCGAGCAGGCGCTCATCCAGTGGGGTGTTGGCGATAAGGTCGAGCAGCTTTTCAGAAGCATGGCCGTCGCCAAAGAAGTGCTCGTCACCTGCTGCTTGCGCCTTGAACTCGGGGCTGATGGCCTGACGAACAGCAGCGACGATGTCGGCGGAATCAAACTGCGGCACGTCGATGACATTGCCGGCACGGAGTCGGCCCTTCTGGCGGTTGCCGATGTTCACGACGGGCAGTGCGAAGGAGGGAGCTTCGAGCAGGCCGCTCGATGAGTTTCCGACCATAGCGCTGACTTCGCCGAGAATGGAGAAGTAGCCCTCGGGGCCGAAGTTCTCGACCCACACGGCTTTCGTCGTGCTTTGGCAGAAGGCGAGGATGCGCTCGCGAATGACGCTGCCCGCCATGTCGGCATTCGGCATGGTGAAGATGACAGGTAGATCAAGCAAACGTAGCGCGGCCATGAGTGCGTCGGTCTGCGGAGCGGTCTGCTCATACTCGCTCGTCGTGGGATGCAGGGTGACGAGCAGCGGCGGGGTGGAGAGATCGAGATGGAAACGGCTTTCCAACTCCGCGCGGCTGAGGCGCGGGATGGAAAGAATGTTATCCAAAGACAGCGCACCGCAGCAGGTCACACGCCAGGGCTCTTCACCAAGCTGGATGACGCGCTGGCGATACACCTCGGTGGCGACGCCGTGGAGGTGGCTCATCTTCGTGAGGCCGTGGCGGAAGCGATCATCCATCGCGCCTTCGGTCAATTCGCCACCATGGAGATGGAGAATGGGGATGTTAAAAGGCACTGCGGCGAGAGCTGCGGCGAACATTTCAAAACGATCTCCAAGCACGACGAGCAGATCAGGTCGTGCCGAGGCGAAGTGGTGGCCGAAGCCCGCGACACCGAGGCCGATGGCGGTGGCGACGGCTTCGGGTGTGTCCTCGCTTTGCAGGACGGGGATGCGGGCCGTGGCGGGGAAGCCATCCTTTTCAATGAGGCTGACCGTGGAGCCGTAGCGCGCCTCCAGATGCATCCCTGAGACGAGCACGCGCAGCTCCAACTCAGGATGCGCGGCAATGCACTGAAGCAGCGGCCGGTAGATACTGTAATCCGACCGCCCCACGCTGACCACTGCGACAGATCTCACGCGAGATCCTCCCATTGGATCATGGAACCTTCGTCGATGTCCACCAGCGCACGGCGTCCGGGCACTTCATGGAACTTGGCAGGTGGAATGCCGGTGCCAGGACGACGCAGCACGAGCATGTCTTCAGTGATCGTGGTGCCCGCAGGGATCGGAGTCTGCGCCACGACACTGCGGCGGACGATCTTGGCGACGGCGAGTTCGGCTTCGCTAGGTTGTTTCAAACCGCTGCCAAGCAAGACTTCGACACGACGGATGCTGCGCACCATCTCAGCGAGGTCGGCAGGCTCCAGTGAGGCTTTGTGATCGGGGCCGGGCATCTCGCAGTCGAGCGTGAAATGCTTCTCGATGACCTTGGCCCCCGCCGCGACGGCGATGACCGACGCCTCGATGCCCATCGTGTGATCCGAGTAGCCGATGGGCACGCCAAGCGCGGCACGCATGGCCTCCATGGCACGCAGGTTCACGGACTCCGGCGGCGCGGGGTAGTTCGACACGCAGTGCAGCACGGTGATGTCGTCATTGCCTGCTGCGCGGATGGTCTCCACCGCTTCGGCCACTTCATCCAGCGTGCCCATGCCAGTGGAGACGATCATGGGTTTGCCATGGCGAGCGATGTGGCGCAGCAGAGGCAGGTTGGTCAGCTCACCGGAAGGGATTTTAAAGATGGGCATCCCGAGTCCGGCGAGGAAGTCGGAGCTTTCCTCATCAAAGGCCGTGGACATGAACAGGATACCCAGCTCCTGGCTGAAACGGCTCAGTTCGGCGAAGGCTTCGAGCGGCAGTTCGAGTCGCTTCAGCATGTCGAACTGGCTTTCCGTGACGCCGGTGTTCTTCGCCTGATACTCGGCCTGCGGTGCATCGGCGGTGACGAGGTGCTTGGCCTGAAAAGTCTGGAACTTCACCGCATCCGCGCCGGATTCTTTCGCGGCCAAAACGAGCTGCTTCGCGAGCGCTAGGTCGCCATTATGATTCACGCCCGCCTCGGCAATGATGAAGCAAGGGGTGTCGGCGGTGATTTTAGGCGGAAGGGACTGGCTCATTCTCTGAAGTATAGGTTGCTGCCTCCAGCGGGCCTGGAAACGTGGACGACTGTGCCCGGAATCCACCGGACGGCAACTGTGGCTGATGGCGGCACGGATTTCCAGCTTGCCTGTCCTAGCGTTCTCGAACATTGATCGCGTCCCGCCATGCTGGATTCCTCCCGGATGGCATGATCTCACCCTTCCAACTTCGTGTTCAACGCCCAGTCCATTCTCGTCACCGGAGGCACCGGCTCCTTCGGCCACAAGTGCGTCTCCCGCCTGCTTAGTGACCCCGAGGTCAAACGTGTGGTCATCTACTCACGGGATGAGCTGAAGCAGTACGAGATGTCTCAGCGCTTCACGGACAAACGCGTGCGCTTTTTCATCGGCGATGTGCGTGACCGCGAGCGTCTGCTGCACGCGATGGGTGGGATCGACACCGTCATCCACGCCGCTGCGCTGAAGCAGGTGCCGACGGCGGAGTACAACCCTTTTGAGTGCATCAAGACAAACGTGCTCGGCGCGGAAAACGTGATCCAGGCGAGTATTGATGCGAAGGTGCGCAACGTGGTGGCGCTCTCCACGGACAAGGCGGCGGCACCGATCAATCTTTATGGAGCCACCAAGCTCTGCTCCGACAAGCTTTTCATCGCCGCGAACAACGTCATCGGCGGCCAGGACATCCGCTTCAGCGTGGTGCGTTACGGCAACGTGATGGGCTCACGCGGCTCGGTGATTCCCTTCTTCCTTGAGCGCCGCAAGACCGGCGTGCTGCCGATCACGGACATGCAGATGACGCGCTTCAACATCACGCTCGAAGAGGGCGTGGACCTCGTCGTACATGCGCTCAATCATGCGCTTGGCGGAGAGATCTTCGTCCCACGCATCCCCTCCTACCGCATCGGTGATGTGGCCACGGCCATCGGGCCGGAGTGCGAGCAGCCCATCGTCGGCATCCGCCCTGGTGAAAAGATTCATGAGGAGATGATCACGGAGACGGATGCGCTTCAGACCATCCAAACCGAGAAGCACTACATCATCGTGCCAATGCTCTATGGTCACTCGGCAGCCGATGTGATGAAGCGCTACTCGGAAAAGCATCAAGGCTCCCCGGTTCCGGCTGGCTTCTCGTACAATTCAGGCAAGAACACGGAATGGCTGTCTGTGGATCAGATCCGCATGCTCATCCGTCAGCATTGTGATCCGACCTTCTCCGTGGATGCATGAGCACCCCCTTCCTGCCCTACGGACGTCAGAGCATCGATGAGGCGGACATCGCCGCTGTGGTGGAAGTGTTGAAGTCGGATTTCCTGACTCAGGGACCCGCCATCCCGCGTTTTGAAAAGTCCGTGACTGACTGGTGCGGAGCGAAGCATGGCATCGCCATGTCGAACGGAACGGCCACACTTCATTGCGCTGCCAAGGCGCTCGGGCTCGGACATGGAGACTACCTTTGGACATCGCCAATCACATTTGTGGCCTCGGCCAATGCAGGCCGCTACTGCGGTGCCAAGGTGGATTTTGTGGACGTCGATCCCGGAACGATCCTGATGTGCCCCGAGCGGCTGAAAGCCAAGCTCGTGCAGGCAGAGAAAGACGGCACGCTGCCGAAGGTCGTCGTGCCGGTGCACTTCGCCGGGCAGTCCTGCGACATGCCGCGCATCCATGCACTGGGGCAGAAGTATGGCTTCAAGATCATCGAGGACGCAGCTCATGCGCTCGGCGGTGAGCTTGAAGGCGAGAAGATCGGCAACTGCCGGTGGTCGGACGCGGCTTCGCACAGCTTTCATCCGGTAAAGATCATCACCAGCGGCGAGGGCGGCATGATCACGACGAACGACGACGAAGTCGCCTGGCGCATCGCCACGCTGCGCACGCATGGCATCACACGCGATGCCGGACGCATGGTGAACGAGTCACATGGCGGATGGTATTACGAGCAGCTTGAACTCGGTTTTAACTATCGCATGACCGACATGCAGGCGGCGCTCGGAGCCAGCCAGATGACGAAGCTGGAAGCCTTTGCCGCACGCAGGCGTGAGATCGCGGATCTTTATGATCGTGAACTTGCCGGACTGCCGCTGCGGCCTCTGGCGCGTGATCCACGCGGCATCAGCGGCTGGCATCTTTACATGATCCGCCTGAACTTGGAGGAGATCGGTGTTTCGCGCCGCGAAGTCTTCGACAGCCTGCGAGCCCAAGGCCTCGGCGTGAACGTGCATTACATCCCTGTGCATTTGCAGCCAGATTATCAGAAGCTGGGCTTCAGCGCGGGCATGTATCCCGAAGCCGAGCGCTACTACGAAGAAGCCATCACGCTGCCGATGTTCCCCGCCATGACCGACGCGGATGTGCGCCGTGTGCGACAAGCGCTGGCACTGGCAACGGGCGCTTGATTTCATTCCCGTGAGTGACTCACCCAGCATCGGCACCCTCTGCATCCGTGCAGATGCCGGAGCTCGCATGGGTGTCGGGCATGTGATGCGTTGTCTGGCGCTGGCCCAGGCTTGGAAATTGCGAGGTGGTCGTGTGGTGCTGATGACTCATGCGGAGGCCCCTGCCCTGGTGCAGCGCCTTCGTGATGAAGGGCTGGAGTTGCAGCCTTTGCAGGCGGCCCAGGGCAGTCTGGAAGAGGCTGCCGAGGTGGTAAATCTGGCTACTGAATACCCGGCGAAATGGCTCGTGCTGGATGGCTATCATTTCACGCCCGCTTATCGCGCAGCGCTGAAGGTTTCCGGCCTGCGGTTGCTCATCATTGATGATCTCGCAGACACGGATCTCTCAGCGGCTGACATCCTTTTGAATCAAAACGCCTATGCCACGGCGGAGATGTATCCTGCGGCGTCGCGGCTTCTGCTTGGCAGCCAACATGCGCTGCTGCGTCGTGAGTTTTTACCCTGGCGCAGCCAACGCGGGACTGAACCCGAGAAGGCTCAGGAAGTGCTCATCACTCTCGGCGGCGGCGACCCGGACAATGTGACCCTGCGCGTCCTGCATCTGCTGGCGGGCATGACTGACCAGCGGCTTGTTTTGAAAGTGATCGTCGGTTCGGCCAACCCGCATGTGGAGTCGCTGCGTACCGCCTTGCCGATGAATCATGAGGTCGAGGTGCTGGTGAATCCGCCGAACCTGCCGGAACTCATGAGCCGCGCGCATGTGGCGATCTCGGCGGCAGGCAGCAGTTGCTGGGAACTGGCATGCCTTGGCCTGCCCATGCTGCTGATCATTACAGCGGATAATCAACGCGGTGTCGCTGCGCGCCTTGAGAAACTGGGCCTCGCGGTCTGCCTAGGCTGGCATGAGGACTTTCCGAAACAGGACACGCTGGAGTGCCTGCGGGATTTTCTGGAGGATGCGCCACGCCGTCGCCGAATGTCGGAGGAGGCGCGTCTGCTGGTCGATGGCCGCGGCGCGGGGCGCGTCGTGGAAGCCATGCTCGCCCATCCTCTGACACTGCGCCGGGCGCTGCCGGAGGATGCTCGCCTGCTTTGGGAATGGGTGAATGATCCGGCGGTGCGGGCATCAGCCTTTTCCACTGATCCCGTGCCCTGGGAAGGCCACCAAGGCTGGTTCGCGCGTCGGTTGGCGGACAAGGACTGCGTCATTTTCATCGGGCTGGATGCAGGCGGCGTCCCTATCGGGCAGGTGCGTTTTGAAGGCGAGGCGGAGACAGCGACGGTTGATGTCAGTGTGGCCCCGAGTCACCGAGGCAAAGGCTACGCACCACGCCTGCTGAGGCTGGCCGTGGCGACCTTGTTTGATGATCCACGCTGGCAGACGGTGCAGGCATGGATCAAGCCGGAGAACCTCGCCTCCAGGCAGTCGTTTGAGCGTGCGGGCTTTCACTGCCAGGGCGAAGAAAGCGTTCACGGTCACCCGGCGATCGGCTACCATGTTCACAGCCATGAGTTCCTCTGAAAAAACCTACATCGTCGCAGGCAGCCGCCCTTGGAATCGGGCGGTGTTTGATGCCCAACTGGCCCACTTGCCAGGAAACTGGAACTTCGCAGCCACGAGCGAGGAGCTGAGCACGCTGCTGAATTTTGGTGACAGTCCTCGCTACATCTTCTTCCTCCACTGGTCCATGCGCGTGCCGGATGAGTGGCTGGACACGCACGAGTGCGTCTGCTTTCACATGACCGATGTGCCGTATGGTCGCGGCGGTTCGCCTTTGCAAAACCTCATCCAGCGTGGTCATCGCGATACCATGCTCACCGCGCTTCGCATGGTGCATGAGATGGATGCGGGGCCGGTCTATGCCAAGCGCCCGCTCAGCCTCGAAGGCAGTGCCGAGGAGATTTATATGCGCGCGGGCCGGCTTTCCGCCGAGATCATCGCCGACATGGTGCGCGATGAACCCGTGCCCGTGGCGCAATCAGGCGAGCCCGTCGTCTTCAAACGCCGCCGCCCGGAGCAGAGCGCCATCCCGGCGGATCTCCCGGATCTCGGGGCGCTGCATGACTTTATTCGAATGCTCGACGCAGAGGGCTACCCGCAGGCCTTCATTGAGCATGGTGGCTTCCGTCTTGAGTTCAGTCGCGCGGCTCTCTATGATGGCCGCCTCGTGGCCGATGTGAAGGTCACCCGCCCACCCTCAAATCCGCCTCCCTCAGCTCCCGCTCCATGAAAAAAGTCCTCGTGATCGCCGCCCATCCTGATGATGAAGTGCTGGGCTGCGGCGGCACGATGGCTCGACTGGCATCCGAAGGTGCCGAGGTGCATGTGGCGATCCTCGCCAACGGTCTGACCTCACGACCCGACTTCGACGCCGCCCAGGCCGCTGCAGCTCTGAAAGTGCATCACGACCGGGCTGAACGCGCAAGCAGGCTGCTCGGTGCCGCGAGCGTGCAGGTGCTGGGTTTCCCAGACCAGAAGATGGACACGCTGCCGCTGCTGGACATCACCCAGGCCATCGAGCGCGAGATCGAGCGACTCCAGCCAGACACCGTCTTCACCCAGCACGGCGGAGATCTGAACATGGATCACGTCATCACCTATCGCGCCACTTTGACAGCCACCCGCCCGATGGCTGGCCGCAGCGTGCGGCGCGTGTATGCCTACGAGGTGGCATCATCCACGGAGTGGGCCTTCCAGCGCTTCGAGCCACGCTTCCACCCCAGCGTGTTTTTTGACATCGCCAGCACGCTGGAAAAGAAGATCGCCGCCATGCAGGTGTATGAAAGCGAGACGCGCGCCTTTCCTCATCCGCGCTCGCCCGAGGCCCTGCGTGCCATCGCCCTCCGCTGGGGCAGTGTCGTCGGAGTGCAGGCGGCGGAGGCATTTGAACTAGTCAGAGAGATTCACTAATGGACTTCAAAATCGGCAACCGTCCGGTCGGACCCGGACATCCCACCTACATCATCGCCGAGCTTTCGGCGAACCACGGCCAGGACTTCGACCTCACGGTGCGGATCATCCATGCTATGAAGGAATCCGGCGCAGATGCGGTGAAGGTGCAGACCTACACGGCGGATACCATGACCATCGCCAGTGACAAACCGCCCTTCCTCATCGGTGGCGGCACGCTCTGGGATGGCCGCACGCTGCATGACCTTTACCAGGAAGCCTACATGCCCTGGGACTGGCAGCCTAAGCTGAAAAAGATCAGCAATGATCTGGGGATGGACTTCTTTTCCACGCCCTTCGATGCCAGCGCGGTGGACTTCCTCGAAGCCATGGACGTGCCCGTGCATAAGATCGCGTCCTTTGAACTCGTGGATCTGCCTTTGCTCCGCAAAATCGCCGCGACGCAGAAGCCGATCATCATGTCCACCGGCATGTCCACGCTGGATGAAATCAGCGAGGCGCTCGACACGCTGCGCCTAGCCGGCAGCGGCCCCGTGGTGCTGCTGAAATGTACCAGCGCCTACCCGGCAACGGCGGAAGAGATGGACCTGCGCACCATTCATGATATGGCGGCGCGATTTCAAACCCACGTCGGTCTCAGCGATCACACGCTCGGTAGCACGGTGGCTGTAGCGGCAGTCGCCCTCGGTGCCTGCGTGGTGGAAAAGCACTTCACTCTCTCGCGTGCCACGCCGGGACCAGACTCCGCCTTCAGCATGGAACCGCAGGAGTTTCGCGAGATGGTCGATGCCATCCGCATCACGGAAAAAGCCCTGGGTCGGGTGAACTACGAAGTCTCGGAGAAGGAGCAAAAGAGCCGTGTCTTCCGCCGCTCACTCTTTGCCGTGGCAAACATCGCCGCAGGTGAGGCTTTCACCGCTGAAAACGTCCGGGTCATCCGCCCCGCCCATGGTCTGCATCCGCGTCATCTGGAGCAGGTGCTGAGTGCCAAAGCACGAACGCCCATCGAACGCGGCACACCTTTGAGCTGGGATCTCGTGGAGGGAGCACCCTGAATGAAAACCATCGCCATCATCCAGGCCCGCATGGGCTCCCAACGACTGACCGGCAAGGTGCTGCGTCCCCTCTGCGGCCAGAGCATGATCGCCCATGTGCTCCAGCGTGCAGCAACCGTAAAACGGATCGATGAGGTCTGGCTGGCCACCTCGACCAATGTCGAAAACGATGAACTTGCCGCCGAAGTCGAGCGGCTCGGCTTCCACTGCTATCGCGGCAGTGAAGACGATGTGCTCGCGCGCTTTCACGACACAGCCAAGGCAGCCAAAGCGGATGTCATCGTGCGCATCACGGGCGACTGCCCACTATATGATCCCACGGTCTGCGATGCCATGCTGGAGCGCTTTCATGCAGCCATGCAGGAAACGCCACCCGCCGACTTCATGAGCAGTGTTTTCGAGCGTCGCTTTCCTCGTGGACTGGACACGGAAATCTTCACGGTTCCCGCCCTAGAGCGTGATTACCATGAGGCTCACCTTCCCAATGAACGCGAGCATGTGACGCCGCACTTTTATCATCACCCGGAGAAGTTCCGCGCGCTGTCCTGGGTGAATGATCGCGACCTCTCCAGCTTCCGCTGGACGGTGGACACTCCGCAGGACTGGGAGTTTGTGCAGATCGTCTATGAAGCCCTCTGGCGGCCAGGGCATCTCATCACCACTGACGAGGTGCTCGCCCTGCTGGATCAACACCCCGAACTGGCCGCGCTGAACGCGGATGTGGAGCAGAAATACAGCGCCGAGCAAAAGCTCAAGTAACCGACCCGACCGAGACTATTTTCCAATGATGCAGACCGTGAATGAAGTGTTGATGAAGCTGGGAGGCCCGCGTTTTGCCAGGGCTCTGGCGCAGGCCGGAATGTCCGAAGATGTGCTCCTGCGACTCTCCGCACCGAAGTCCGTGCGCCGATTCACGCTGCCGGTGCGCATGGATGACGGCTCGCTCCGACTCTTCACCGGCTGGCGCATCGTTTACTCCAATTGCTTCGGCCCCACGAAAGGCGGCGTGCGCTTTCATCCCGCCACCAACGAGGCGGATCTGACTGGTCTGGCCTTCCGACTCCTGCTGAAATGCGCCGTCAACGGACTGCCCCACGGCGGCGCGGCGGGTGGGGTTTGTGTCGATCCCAAAACACTTTCGATTCGCGAACTCGAACAGCTCGCCCGCGCCTATCTGAATGCTCTCGGCGAGGAGGTCGGGCCGGATGTGGACATTCTTTCCCCCGATCTCGGCACCGATGCCCGCACGATGGGCTGGATGGCGGATCAATACAATCTCACCCGCCGCGCCAGCATCCCCGGAGCCATCAATGGCAAGCCACCAGCCCTCGGCGGCATCCCCGGCCGGCCTGGAGCCACGGCTCGCGGAGCCTGGAATGTGCTGCGCGAGGTTTTGGCGGAGCGTGAACTGGCCCCCGAAGGTCTGACCTTCGCCGTTCAGGGCTACGGCAGCGCTGGTGGACACCTCGCGCGAGTTTTGCAAAAGAACGGCCTCCGAATGGTGGCTGCGAGCGACTCCACGGGCGGCATTCATGCCGAAGCTGGCCTGGATGCCGAAGCCATCTGGGAAGCACGGGAAGCCGGACGTGGCATCGCCAGCCTGAGTATTCCCGGCGCTCAGGCTTTGTCAGCCTCCGAAGTGCTGACCGTCAAAGCCGACATCGTCATTCCAGCGGCCACGGCCAATCAAATCACTGCTGAGATGGCGGCACGCTTGCAGTGCCAGATGGTTCTGGAAATCGCCAATGCACCCATCTGCCCTGATGCGGAGGAAATCGTGACCTCCCGAGGCATCGAAATCATCCCGGACGTGGTCGCCAATGCCGGCGGCATCACCATGAGCCACTTCGAATGGGCACAAAATCGTGGCGGTGCCCTCTGGTCGGCTGAAGAGGCCCGCAGCCGCCTTGATACGCGAATGATTGCCACTGCTGGCAGAATGCTCCAAGTTGCCCGCGCCCGGAGCGTGTCCCCGGCCATCGCCGCTCAATTCCTGGCCCTGGAACAGCTCTCCGCCGCCCTCTCCCGCTAATTCACATGTCGAAGTCCTTTTATCTGCACACCACCGTTCCTGGCCTGGATGATTCTGTCGCCGCCGAGCAGGGTTTTGTCATTTTTGGCAAGCACCCGGACCCCGAGGCACTCCAGCCCATGGACCTGGCGATTTTCACGGTGCATCTCGCCCGCAGACTGGGTGTGATCAACCGCGTCCCGCCCCAGGCCGGTCTGCTGCCCTACGACGCTTCGCATGACAATCTCATCTTCGACGCACCGCTTGCCGGGCTCGCCGTCGGACGCCGCATGCGCTTCCTGCGCGGCTGGAAGGACTACGGCAGTTGCGTGAAGTGCTTCAACGGCCTCGGCCTGCTCGGTGAGCACATCCTCAAGGAACTGCGTCGGCTTCAGAAAGCTGATAAAGCATCCCTCAAAGCCGATGCGCTCGCCTTCCTGCGCTCCCGCAAAACGAAGCTGGATGATGGCCGCAACGCGATCTTTTCCGAAGCTGAAATCGCCGCAGTCACCGATGACGAGATCGCCAAAATCGACCTCGAAGCGCTCGCCATCTGGAAAGTGTATGCCACACGCCCCATCGTCTGCTCCACCTCCTCAAACATGGGCATCTCCCTCCACGAGGCGCTGCGCTTCATGCAGAAGAAGCCCGTGAGTCTGGCTGGCAAAAACTTCACCGCCCTCAATGACGACGAAGGCTGGCTGATCATCTGGTGCCCCGACGAGCAGGCTGATTTCATGAATGCGGAGAAGACGGAGCATCTGCGTTCCTTGGAAACCGAGCAGCCGCCACTCACCGTCCTGCACACCTACATCAACCGCAAACAGCGTGACCCCGGTGCGCTAAAGGACGCGCTCGACTCAGGCGGCTACTTCTTCCCCACCAATCCGCAGAGCTCGGACGAGCTGCAAAACCTGCTGGCCAATTCGCTCGGCGATGTGGCACGTGAACGCCGTTGCACCACCGAGCAGCTCCTGGCCGATGAAAAAGTGCGCTACACCCTTCGCTCGCTCGGATGCAGCATCGAAGGCAGTCGCATCGTCGTCCGCGGCGGTGTGGAGGGCGGTTTGTTCGGCCTCATGGCCGGTTATCTCGTAATGCTGGATGAAACGATCCCAAGGAATGACACCGCTGCCATCAGCACCTGGAATCAGGCATCCATCGGTGCCGCGCTCGCCGCTGCCGTGCTCGCAGACCTTGAGTTGCGCGAGCCTCAGAAGCTCAGCCCGTCCATTCGCGCAGATTTGAAGGCCACCTTCCCCGCCATCGACAGCTTCCTCAGCCGTCAGCAGCTCGGCAAAGATCTGCCAACGCGCATTCACGGCGTCTTTGACCTCGCCAATCTTCAGTCGCTCGCGCAGTTGCTCGGTGTCGTCGTCGAGCGGCATCTCTCCGGTCGTGGCACCGCTTACGTCGGCCTGGGCTCCAGTTCGTATGCCAACGGCAACCGCTGTTACTCGATCCTCAAGGCGAGCCTGCTCTGCAACGGCCCCTTCATGGGCAAGGAGACCTTCCATCCCGCAACGCACACGCTGAACCCCATCGCACAGGCTTTGATCTATGCCGATGACATGCACCGCGCCGCCAGCCAGCCCGCGTTTGCCAGCATGAGCGCCGAGGAGCGTGTCCGCTACGTCATGCAGCATTCGAAAAAGCCGGAACCCGCTGGTGCCGCCGCCATGGCGGGCTACCTGCTCTCCCGCCTCGATGAACGCACGCTCTCCGTCATCGAACTCGCCGCCGTGCTGCGCCTCGCTGGATTTGATTCGGCCATGTTCCTCGAGTTCGCTGGATTCAACAAAGACGTCCAGGGCACCAACTGGTTCCTTCAGGAGGCGAGCGAAGAAGGCCCCTACATGGAAACGCTGGCCAAGCAGTTCCTCCAACTCATCGATCGCGACCTCAAGGATATCCTCGAACTCGCCCGTCATGAGCGCACGCACAGCCGCCTGAACTATCGCCTCCGTCCGCTCGATCCGGCCGCCTTTGAAGCACTCAATCCTGCGGTGAACATCTACCTCACTGGCGACAACACCCGCCAGCCGAAAGCCAAGCTCGTGCAGGGCATTTTGGAACGCTACCTCGTGACGAGAGAGCAGTTGGTCACCCTTCTGAGCGAAGATCAGGCCGTGCAAAATCGCGCGCAGGAGGTGGACTTCATCACCCTCGTCAATCTGAGCTTCAGCAAGGTCGCCTCGGGCCTGAAATGGCTGCAAAACAAAATCGAAGCCACCGGCCAGGGCATCCTCGCTTCACGCATCTCCGCCATGGCGGAGAAAAACTAATTACCTCGCCTTCATGTCGCAGACCACGCTCGTTAACCGCATCCGCAGCGTCTTCGAAGAGAATCGAGACCGGGTGTTTTTGATCGAATCGATGACCGGTCGCTCGTGGACCTTCGCCGAACTTCATGAATGGGGCATGCGTGGTGCAGCACTGCTAAAAAGCCACGGCATTGGCAAAGGTGACCGCGTCGCTTTGGTGCTGGCGAACTCCGCTGAGTTTGCCGCGATGTACTTCAGTTGCCTCTTCATCGGTGCGGTGGCCGTGCCCGTGAATCAGGCGCTGCACACGGATGATGTCAGCTACATCCTCCAGCACAGCGGTGCCAAGCTGCTGCTCTTCTCGCGCTGCACACGATCCCTCGTTTTGCAGGCGACGGAGAAGCTGAACACCTTAAAGCAACTGCGCGTCGCTCTCGGGCAGGAGACAAGCTTCCATCCCGAGGATGTAGATGAGGCCTGGACCTTCGATCAAGGCACGACAGATCCCTCCATCATCCCGCTCGCGGATGTCAGCGATGACGACACTCTGCTCATCCTTTTCACCTCCGGCACCACCGGACGCCCGAAAGGCGTGGTGCATCCCGTGCGCTCCGAGTTTGGCAATGCAGTCGCTTTCAATGAAGCGATGCAGTTCGGCCCCGAGCATCGCTTTCTGCACATCTGGCCGATGGCTTACAGCAGCGGCTACCTGAACACGCTGATGTCCCCCTTCATGGCTGGCAGCAGTGTCGTGCTTTCCTGTGCATTCACCGCGCAGACTATCCTCGCGTTTTGGAAACCGGTGCTGGAGCATCAGGCGAACACGCTCTGGCTCTCACCCACAATGATGGCTTCGCTGCTGCGTTTGGATCGTGATCAGGTGGGCATCGACTACTGCCGCGCGAACGTCAAAACCGTCTGTGTCGGCACCGCACCTCTGGCTTTGAAACTGAAGAAGGACTTCGAGACCAAATACGGTGTCGAGTGCATGGAAAGCTATGGCCTGTCCGAGCTCCTCATCATCAGCGCCAATGTTCCCACCAAGCCACGGCTGGAGAATTCGGTCGGCAGTCTGCTGGCTGGAGTCGAGTTCATCACCGCTGCTGAAAACGGCGGGCATCAGTCCGCGTCGCAGGAGGGCGAGATCCTTGTTCGCACGCCTTTCAAGATGCTTGGCTACCTCAACACGGAAACCGGCGAAGTCGAGGCGTCACCTGCCGATGAATGGTTCCCCACAGGCGACATCGGCCTCATGCAGGACGATGGAAACATCTTCATCACCGGCCGGAAAAAGGATCTCATCATCCGTGGAGGTCAGAACCTCAGCCCGCGCGCCGTTCGCGAATGCCTGCTGCATCATCCCTCGGTTGATGACGCCGTCGTCGTCGGCATCCCGCATGATTTTTATGGCGAGGAAGTCGCCGCCGCACTCAAGCTCAAGCCAGGACTTGTGCTGGCCGACGAGCAATCCTCCATCCTCCAGCACTGCCGCAAACACCTCGCCCAGGCAGCCGTGCCGACCAAGCTCAAGCAGCTCGATGAGTTCCCGCTCGGCAGCACGGGCAAGATCCTGAATCGCGAAGTCCAAAGACTGCTGGCGGCAAAATCATGATCCTGGGAGTCAGCCACATCGTCCTGGGCAGTACGAATCTGGAGCGTGACCGCCAGTTGTTCGAGTCCTGGAGCTGGCAACTCCGTTTTGAGCAGCGCGACATCGCGACATTTGAAGGCAAGCGCCCCTTCATGTGCACCCCTTCGGATGATCTCTCACTGGTCTTCCTTCTGCCACCGCAGGGCACACCGGTGGAGTTGATTCATTACGCGAATGAATTGCCTGCCGATCCTGCGCCGCTGCAGATCGTACTTCCCTCAGGTGATCTCACATCGGATACCAAAACCATTCTGCCAGAGGTCTCTGAGTTATGCCTCGATGGCCTCACCAGCCCGCTTTGGTTTTCCACAGCGGCACCTCAGCCCAGCCTGATTATTCATCGCGTCAGCGACCTCGATGCAGCCTCCCGCTTTTGGGAAAAAGGCCTCGGCTTCCGCCGCTCGAAGCAGCCACCCCCCATCGCTGGTGCCGTGCTTCTCGAATTCCCCAGTCTCATGCCGCAATGGCGCGCCTCCTTGCTGCTCGTGCCCACTGAGGGGCCTCCGGCGCGGCCTTTGCTCGACGGCCCAGGCTTCCGTGTGCTGTCCATGGTCAGCACGCAGTTTGAAAAAGATCGCACTCGAATGTTTGAGCAGGGCGGAGCCATCGCCTCCACTGGCACAATGGAAGAAAAAATAGGCGGCAAAGAAATGCTGCTGGACCTCGTGCAGGGACCGGATGGCGTCATGGTTGAAATCTTCCAGACTCTCAGATAAGACCATTACATGAACCCTTCAGGCCGCACGCATGACGACCAGAGCCTTCAAGCTCTCGCGGGTCGCTTCCCGGCCTTGCAGGCAGCGAAGATGGCTTGGTTTCACGAACCTGCCCAGACTTCTGACCAAGCTCCAACTCCAGTCCTGTTGGCCGAATTTCACGGCGAACGAGTGGATGATGTCCGCACTCTCCGCACCGATGTCTCCGCAGCCCTTGCCGAGCTTGGCTCACCTGCCGAAGTGGAACTGGTTCGCGCTGGATGGCTGCCTCTCGGTGGTGATGGGCAGGTGGTCGTCAACGAGATTGCGGCCCGTCATGCCGCAGCGCTGGAAGCAAAAAAGCGTACGATGATCGAGGACGGCTCCTTTGCCACCCTGTCGGAGTCCGCGAAGGACAGCTTCCGCTACTTCGGCACGATGTCGAAAATCCGCACGCCCTGTGAGATCACCTTCCCCGAGTGCATCACGGTGGGAAACTGGGTGAGTTTCGGCCGCTACGGCAAGATTGTCATGCTGCCGGAGAAAGCCTTTGGTGGAGCCTGTGGCAAACTCGCCCGCCAGCACTACCCCGAACTCGCCCACACCTTCGACTTCACCGATTGGGAAAAAGACCGCCCCGCTGATCTCCACTTCGGCGACGGCACCACCATCGGTGACCGCTATTTCATCATCTGCACGCAGTCGATTGAGTTTGGCAAACACGTCATGACAGCATCGGACCTGTTCGTCTCGGACTGCCATCACATCTTTGAAGAAGTGGAGCTACCTCCCGTGCTGCTCCCCCCCACGAAAGGCCGCCGCGTCAGCATTGGCGACCATGTTTGGATTGGCATTCGATGCAGCATTCTCGAAGGCGTGACCATCGGACGACATGCCGTCGTGGCCGCTCATTCAGTCGTCAAAGATGACGTGCCGCCCTACTCGCTCGCCGCCGGCACTCCGGCCAAAATTCGCCGTCATTTTGCTCCATCATCAAACACCTGAACTCCCATGCGCATCATCGACCTCAGCTATCCCATTCACGAAGGCATGACCACCTTTCCGGTGCATTGGCACCCCGTCGTGGAGATCACCCAGCTCGGCCGCTTTGGCATCGAGAATCGTGAAACACGGAAGATCACGATGGGCACTCATTGCGGCACGCACATTGATGCTCCCCGCCACTTCATTCCCAACGGCCCTACCATCGATCAGATCAAGCTGGAGTGGCTGGTGGGACCAGCGCGAGTGCTGAACTTCACGCCTGTGACTTTGCCAAAGCAGGAGTTCGGTGTGGAAGACTTCAAGCAGCGTCTGGGCGATGACAAACCCGAGCGCCTGATCCTGCGCTTCGACTGGTCGGACCACTGGGGCACGATGAAATACTACACCGAGCAGCCCTACATTACCGAAGAAGCAGGGCACTGGCTCGTCGAGCGTGGTGTCCGCGTGCTGGCCATGGACACGCCGCAGGTGGACAGCCCCGACAATGGCCGCACGGGACCGAAAGACTCGCCGCTGCACAAAATCATGCTGTCCGCAGGTGTGGTCTTTGTTGAATACTGCACCAATCTTCGCCAAATCTCCCGCCCCGATGTCGAACTCGTCGTCCTGCCCTTGAATATCCTGGGCTCCGATGGTGCTCCGGCGCGGGTCATTGCCATCGAACGCTGATCTCCACTCACTCCTCATGAACGTCACCCAAACTGTCCTCGAATTTTTTGACTCCCGCGGCGGACTTCCTGGCTCCACCCAGGATGAAAAACTCGCCTGCGCCTACCTGGACGCCAAGGTCATCGACAGCATGGGCATCATCGACATGGTCTCGCACTTCGAAGACAGCTTTGGCATCCGCTTTGAAGCCGATGACCTCCAGTCCGAGGAGTTCCAAACCGTGCGCGGCCTGATCAGCGTGATCGAAAAACTCCGCGCCACAGCTGCATGAGCCAGATTTGTCCCGACATTATTTCCTTCCCGGAATCTCCGGCCACTCACCCTGACCGTTGGGTGCTCATGAACGTCCACACACGCCAATGCCTCGGTGCCGGGCCTGAGGTGCTGGCTGTATTGGCCGAACCAGATGTCGCGACCACAGCTACCTACCGCGTGTGGAAGATCTGGCGCTTCTCCCATATCGACGGACTCCTCGCCGATCCCTCCCGCTACAAGCGCGATGCAGCCACCTGGGGCGAACCGGAGAGAGTGGATCATGCCACGCTGGTGAAGATGCTGAAGGATCAGTGCCTGCTCATTGATGACCTCGAAGCCTACCGTGCGCGCTTTGACTTCAAAAAGACCCTGCTCGACCGCCAGCGCTTCGGCACCTATCACCAGCAACTCGGCCAGCAGTTGATTGCCTTCGAGCGCCGTGATCCATCCGCTTGGTGGTTGCAGCAAAAGTTCACTCCAGACCTCGCTGCCATCCGCCAGGACAATCTTTACGGTGCCGTGCAGGATCGCTTCCTCGACGAATGGCTTCCCAAACGCATGACTCCTGGACTCCGAGTGCTGGACCTTGGCTGTGGTGCGGGAACCATTGCTCAAAAAATGGCACGCCTCGGTGCCAGCGTGCTCGGCGTGGACCCCAATCCCGATTACATCCGACTGGCGACTGAGCGCGCCGAAGGTGATGCAACCTTCCAAGTGCTCGACCTGAACACGCCCGGCGCACTCGACGCCCTGCCAGCAGCCTCGTTCGACTGCATCTACATGAGCGATGCGCTTCTGTTCTACTTTGTGCCCTACGAACCCGGCAAGCCGCTCGATCTCGCCCGCTTCATTGCGGATGTGAAACGCCTGCTCAAACCCGGCGGCAGCTTCCTTTCCCTGGAACCGCACCCCGTTTTCTATGTGCAGCCCTGGCTCGGAGATCCCGCGCGGCCTTTCACGGTGATGACCGAGTATCTGCACACGCACTGGCGCATCAATCCCCCGCTTGCCGTGCTGGCTCGTCCCTTCCTCGAAGCTGGATTTGTCATCACCGGTGTGGAAGAGCCCGCATCACAGCGTGACAACCCGCAGGTGCCGCAGCGAGATGCCGCTTTTGCCAGTGAGTTCCCGGTCTGGCTGCTGCTGGAAATGAAGCTCGAGATGGCAAAGGCATGATGAGCAGCCCAACCTATCATTACACCAAAGCTGATCTCGTCGGCGCGTTGCATGCGGCGGGAGTGACCGAGGGTGATGTGATCTTCGTTCATGCCAGCCTGGGTCGTCTTGGCTACTCAGAACGTGGACGCACCATGCAGGATGCCTGCTCCGTGGCTTTGGAAGCTTTGCTCGAAGCCCTGGGCAGCACCGGCACACTGCTGGTGCCGACCTATAGCTACTCCATCGGCAAAGGCGAGGTCTATGATCCTGCTTCGACACCATCGACGCTTGGTGATTTCACGGAGCATGTGCGCCTGCAACCAGAGGCCATCCGCTCCGCCGACCCCATGCTGGCCGTCAGCGGCATCGGCCCCGAGGCAGCCAGCCTGCTGCAAAATCTGCCCCGCACCTGCTACGGACCTGGAAGCATTTACGACAGGCTCCACGAACGTGGCGGCAAGATTGTGATGCTCGGCCTTGACCTCTTTTGGGCCACCTACCGTCACTACATTGAGGAGAAGGCTGGCGTTCCGTTTCGATTCAAAAAACTCTTCACCGGCACGGTCCGCCAGCAAGGCACCGAGACCCGCCAGACTTGGATCTACTCCTGCGCGCCGCGACTGGACAACTGCGCCCCAAATGGCATCGCGCTGGGTAAACTCGCCCGGGACCGCGGCCTGAGTTCCTCGGTCAAAGTAGGCCGTGGTGAAGTCTGCGTGATCGGAGCCCACGAGTATGCTCAGCTTGGCATTGAAGTCTTCGCCCAAGACCCGTGGAACTCGGCCAAAGGACCACCTTTGACGACGGCTGAAATGATCGCACTCGAAGATGCTCGGACATCTAGCCAGGCGGAGGTCATTTCGTTGCCGGAAAATGCCAGCATGGAGCAAATGCTCACCACACTGGCGCCCTTGAAGCGCGACATCGTCTCCGCAGGCTATAACTGCGCCCTGAATGCACTTGCCGGACAGTTGCCGATGACTCTTCACGAGTTCGCCAGTGGCACAGAATGCTCCACATGGATCGTGCCCGAGAAGTGGACCTGCCATGAAGCAGCGCTGCAAACCCTTGATGGGCGCACGCTTTTCTCCACTCAAGATCACGCGCTGCATGTCGTGTCCTACTCCATGCCATTCGACGGTGTCGTGAGTCGTGAGGAGCTGCTGAAGCATCTGCATGTGCATCCACGCCTGGAGGACGCTGTGCCCTTCGTCTTCAAATACTACCAGCGTGACTGGGGCCTCTGCTGCACTCAAACGCAACGCGCAGCCCTCACGGAGGATGAGTATCGTGTAATCATCCGCACGGACACCAGCTTCAGCCATCTGAAGGTTGGCGAGGTGATCGTTCCAGGTCAGTCGGACGCGAGCTTCGTCCTCTGCTCCCACCTTTGCCATCCTGCCCAGGCCGCTGATGATCTCAGCGGTGTCGTTGTCGGCATGGAAGTCATGCGCCGACTGCACGTGAGGAAGAGCCTGCGCTACACCTATCGCTTCCTGATTTTGCCGGAGACCATCGGCTCGGCGGCGTGGCTTTCACGACATTCTCATCTGATTCCGAAGCTGCATGCCGGCCTCTTTTTGGAGATGCTAAGCTTGCCTCATGCACCAGCTTTGCAGATGCCCTTCGATGAGCAGACTCCTGCCGCCCGCGTCTTGAAGGCAGCTTTTGAAAATGGATCACCCGATGGCTGGTCCGGTGCCTACCGCAGTATCATCGGCAACGACGAACGTCAGTTCAACGGTCCCGGCGCACGAGTGCCGATGCTCTCGCTCTCTCGCGTGCTACCGCGCTCCCATCCCGAGTGGCCTTATCGCGAATACCACTCTTCGGAGGATGATGTCGCTCATGCTTCGATCCCGCATCTCGAAGCCAGCGTGGAACTGGTGATGCAGATGATCGATGCCTGGGAGGCCAATCAGATTCCCCTGCCCCGCTTCACCGGAGAGGTCTTTTGCTCACGCTACGGAATCCACATCGATCCCACGGCACAACCCGAACTTCATCGCCACTTTTTCAGCATCATGGACATGATCGACGGGCACCACACGCTGTCCGAGATCGCCGCGCGCTGTCAGACCAGTCTCGAAGCCGTGGAGGAAAGTCTTGCCATCCTACGGCATCACGACCTCGTTTGCTGAACCATGCCGAGCTTATGACGACATCGCTTCCCATCCCCAGGCTGGCTGGCTACATCGCACGCCAGATCAATCACTTCTTCCCAGATGACAGTGATGTGTCCGAGTCTCTGATCCTGCCACTGCTGGAAAAGATCCTGCCAGAAGTCGAAGCGGGCATGTCCATGTATCACAATCCAGGATTCTGGCGCGATGGTGAAGTTCGGCTGAACCATCTGCATGGCGATCAATACGCCTTTCTCCTCTACAAACTCGGACATCAGGCGAGCAAGGAAGGCCCGACGCATCGTGAGTTGATGGACAAGTCCTACCTCTTGAACAAGGCGCTGCATGGACTGGATCTCTACCCGCAGGTGCAACTGCCACAGGCCTGCTGGCTGGCGCATCCCGTCGGCAGCGTCATCGGCAGAGCCGCCTACCAGGGGCCATTGGTCATCATGCAGGGCTGCACCATCGGCAATCGAGCCGCTCGTTATCCAGTGATCGGCAGTCATGTGGTCTTGTGTTCACAAACCACCCTCATCGGAGACTGTGAGATCGGTGACAATGTCTGCATCGGTGCCGGCAGTCTGCTGGTAAATGAAAAAGTGCCCTCGAACTGCACTGTCGTCGGACGCACGCCCAATCTCCGCATCATCCCCGGCCGCCCGATCATTCTGGACACCGTGTTTCGTTCCGCCTGACCTTCCATGCCATTGACCCTCTTCATCACCGGAGCCCTCGCCCCCAGGGCCATGGAGCGCCAGTTGGCTCAAGAAATGGGCGACATGGTGGTGCTTGAGTATGACACTCTGCTAGATCGTTCGCGTTATCCAAAAGTGCGTGAGTGGCTGAAGTCGGCGGACTTTGTATGTTATCAAGAGATCGAGGCCATGCGTGGTCAGGTAGCACTGCTCATGTCCCACTTCCTGAAGTATCGCCCTGAGCTGGGTGATCTTCCGGGAGACTCCGCCATGAGGCGTGCTGCACTCCAGGGATCCTTCCAGGACTCATGCTTCACCTACATCCTGAACTCCAAAGTGCGCGACTGCCTTTGGGAACGCTTTGCTTTCGATCGCTTCATTCTCACGCCGGGTAGCGGAGTGAACTTCGAGTTCTGGCGCGGTGTCGCTGCAACAGGCGGGCTGGAACTGGTCGTGCTTGAACCCGAATGGCGCGGACGCAGTCTGGCGCGGCGGTTTGAGCGCTGGCGCTACAAGCGGATCAACAAAGCCAGAGCGGCGCAAGCCTCTGCCGTTCAACCGCAGGCACCTCGTGCTGCCGATGGATTGCCGCTCGCTGTCTGCGTCAGCCGACGCATGACTCATTTACTTCAGTTGGAGACGCAGGCACCGGGCTTCCGCATCATCTCGGCATCATTGGCTGATCTGGGAACGCCAGATGCAGCCGTACTGGCACACGAGAAAGAAAGATTCAGCACTTGGTGGAAGGCATGGAAGCAAGCCGTGTTGTCACCTGCCTGTATCAAGGGAGCGGAGCCATCACTGGCACCGTTTCAAGGTGTGTTCGAGCGCATGGGAATCCACTACACCGAGCAGGTGTATCCGCGCTGGGCTGCCTTGAAGAAGAACGCCATAGCCTGGCTCCAAAGGCATCGGCCAGCCTTGATCATCGCCGACATGCAGATCAACGAAGAGGAGGTCGTCTGGTGTTTGGCCGCCTCTGAGATGGGCATTCCCGTGGCGGCCTACACCTACGATTGTCTGGTGGACCCGCTCATCACCTACTGCCCGGACTTCCTTCTGATCGACGGAGCACGAGGCATGTCGCGCGTTCTCCGAGCTGGCTATCCTACCGACCGATTGATCGACGTGCGCTGCCATCGCATCCCCGTCACACCACCGCGCACCGAGAGCGAAATCGAAGCGCATTTCACGAATCGCCGCCCCTTTGCACTTTGTGCAGACACCATGTCGATGATCAATGATCCGCAGGCCAGCCTGCGTCTTTATCAGACACTCGTAGCCGCAGCACGCAGACTTCCGGGCATCGACTTCGCGGTGAAGTATCATCCTTTGCGCACGCCAAAATCGGAGGAACGCAGCTTCCTCGGCATGGATGAAACCGAGGTGCAGATCAAGACGCGCTTCATTCGCTCACTTAGACCGCCTGCCAACTTCCACATCCTTCCTCCAGAAGCATCCATGGAGGAATGTTTGAAGAAGACCTCAATCCTGATCAACACGATCTCGCTCACAGGACAGGAGGCGTTTCACATGGGCATACCGGTCATCTTCATGTCGAGGCATGAGCCCGACTCCATCATCTTTCCCAACATGGAAGCTTGGATGAAGCCGCTCTATGTGGACACGACGGATGAACTCGTCACCGCCATGAACCGACTGGTCCAGTCGCGCGAGTTTCGTCATGCCCAGATCGCTCAGCAGCATCATTATCAGAAGCAGTATTACTGGGCTTCCCAGGTCACGCTGACAGAGGGGATCAACGAAGCGGCAAGACGCGCCAAGCAGATGCCTTTGTATCCACCATGAATCCTTCCGGCAACGATTCCATTCCCTCAAAACAAGGCCGCTTCGCCATCATAAGTGACAAGCAACTTGGTGATGTCACGCTGCTGGAACCCACGACTCGTCTGCTGAAGGCACGCTCGGGACAATCCACCGCCCTGTTCGTCAATGAAGCCTTCCGACCTCTCGTCGAACTCATGCCTGAAGCGACCTGGGGACCGGATTTGAAAGAGCGCTTCGGCTGCCTCTGGGCGACTTCATGGAGCTCACGCGTGGTCATGCGTGGCTGGAAAGTGCGCGCGCGACTGAGGTGCCTGCTGGTTAACCAAGAACGCCATATTCGCTGGTGGTATCGGCTGCTATTCAGTCAGGTGCAGATCACTTCGATCCGGGATGAATACTGGTCGCACTACTTCTGGCGGGCACTCGGAGGCGAGAACGAAGCTTTTCGCAGCCCGCAGTTGCGTCAGCCCCCTGAGTCATGGCGACATCCCGAACTTCCCGAAGGTCCGTTCGTCCTCATCAATCCCACCGCAGCTTGGCCCAACAAATACTGGCAGCCGGAATCCTGGGTGCAGTTGATGCAGGAGGAGACGCCTATAAAAAATCTGCCATGGGTCATGACAGGCGGTGGATCAGCCGTCGAGCGCGAGCACTGCACAGCCATCGCCTCATCAGCGCCCGCAGGTTTGTTGGATCTAGCGGGCAGGACCTCGCTGAAGCAATATCTCCATGCCCTGAGCCGTGCCAGCCTCGTTCTATGTGTAGATGGCGCAGCCTCCCATCTTGCCCAGGCTTTTGGTGTACCTGCGATCACCCTCTTCGGGCCGGTTTATCCTGCCAAGTGGCATTGGCCGACTCCGAAACATCGTTCGCTCAGCGCCTTCTTCCTCTCCGAGGCGAGACCGCTGCTGACCTCCACGATCACGCCTGAAAAAGTGGTTTCTGAAGTGAACAACCTGCTGCGGGAGTTTCCTGAAATCATTCAGCCCTGATTGAAGTCACCAAGCGGTCCAGCCGCCATCGACGACGAGGTTGTGTCCCGTGACATAGGCGGAAAGATCGCTCGCCAGGAATGCTGCCGCACCTTTGAAGTCCTCCTCACGCCCCATTCGTCTCATCGGTGTACGGCGTTCATAGCGCTCCACAAATGACTCGCTCTGCCCACGGGCAATGCCGCCGGGAGTCAAAGCATTGACGCGTACTCGCGGGGCGAGGAGGGCGGAAAAATGTCGGGTGAGCTGATTGAGCGCGCCTTTGACGGCACAATACGCTGATGGTGTCTGCATCGAAGTTCCTTCGTAAAGAGCGCTGTCCGGTGCCACAATGCCGTAGATGGAGGAGACAAAAATGATGGAGCCATGCCCTGATGCCTCCAGGTAGGGCCGCGACTCCTGCACCAGCACGAAAGCCGAATCCAAACCGACTCGCATCGCCATCTGCCAGGCTTCCAGACTCTGCGATTCAAACGGCACTGCCCAGCCTTGCACTCGGTCAGTGCCGACAAGCGAGGCTGCGTGAATAACGATGTCCAACCTCTCATACCGTGATGCTGCGGCATTGACTGCGGCACGCGTTGCGATGGCATCCGTCAGATCGGCGGTCACGGCAAAGGCCGACACGCCCTTGGCTTCCAGCGACTTCACGGATGCCTGACATTTGTCTTCATTCAGATCCAACAGGGCAATGGTGGCACCGCACTCGCCCAAAGCTTCCGCCATGGCCATGCCGAGATGTCCGGCACCGCCGCTGATGAGGGCGACACGGCCTTTGAGGTTCGAAAGTTCAGCCAGAGTTCTCATGCGTTGCCGTTCATTTGTTTGCGCTTCATCAGCAGTTCCACCACGTCCCAGTCCATCTCGCTGTCGATGTCCCATGAGCGCTCCTCGGGCATGACATAAAGGGCTGTTCCGGGATGGAAGAGCCGGTTGTCCGCCGCCAGCACATTGCGCTGCCAGACATAGATCGAGGCATTCATATCATAGC
>CAYMHJ010000002.1:0-15312 GCA_964390165.1 uncultured Prosthecobacter sp.
TCGCCACCCATGCCGGGGATGAGTTTTACTACATTCTCTTCACCGAAGAGGCGGCGGAATGAGGGCAGTGTGGCCTCGACGAGGGGCTTGTCGTTGATGATGCTTGGGTAGGTCTTGCGGTATTCCATCTCGTAGCTGGCACCATGAGCTTCGGTGATGCCTTTGAGGATGCGGTGCATCTGCTCGATCACGCCATCACGGAAGGCGGCGTCGTAGGTGCGGACGGTGCCGCCGAGCTCGACTTTCTCGGCGATGATGTTTTCACGGTCGCCACCGCTGATGGTGCCGATGCTGATAACGAGCGGCTGGCGTGTGTTGGTCTGGCGGCTTTTGATCATTTGCAAAGCCATAATCGCCTCGGCGGAGACGGCGATGGCATCCACGCCTTTGTGCGGTGCGGAGCCGTGCGCCATCTTTCCGTGGATGACGATGTGAAAGCGGTCGCTGTTGGCATTGTCGATGCCAGGTGTGTAGCCGATCTGGCCTGCCTTTAAGTAATGCACGCCATCATCGGTGGTGTCCGCAGGCTGGACGATGGCTGTAGTGTGCAGACCGAAGACCGCAACGGGCTTTGGATTCTCCATGACTCCTTCAGCCACCATGAGCTTCGCACCCCAGTCGCCTTTGAAGGTGGCGGGCATGGCTTCCTCGGCGGGTTGGAAGAGGAACTTCACGCTGCCGCGCACCTGATCGCGATGTTTTGACAGCAGCTCGGCGAGCCCGAGCGCGCAGGTGACATGCACATCGTGCCCGCAGGCATGCATGACGCCGGGGGTTTGTGAGCGATAGGGGATGCTGCGCAGTTCTTTGATCGGCAGGGCGTCCATGTCGGCACGCACGGCCACGCAGGGTCCATCGCCGCCACCTTTGAGCAAACCAACGACGCCATGTTTCGCGATGCCGGTCTTCACCTCCAGGCCAAGTGATTTCAATTTTTCAGCGATGAGTGCGGCGGTGCGGACTTCTTCATTGGAGAGTTCGGGATGGGCATGAATGTCACGACGGATCTCGACAAGCTGCGGGAACATCGCTTCGACGGACTCCGCGAAGAGTGCATCTCGGGTGGTGGTGTCAGCGGCGCAGACTTGAAGTGATAGCAGGAGGAAGAGCGCGGATTTCATGCTTCGGCATGTAAGGGGTGCAGGTGTGGAAGGCAAGGCAACTTAGCACGCGAAGTCTGCGCTTCCCCCAAGTGGAGGCTGTGCTTAAAGTAAGGTCGGTCATTTTACCTGATGCTCGATCCTTTTGCCAAACTTGCTGATGCCGGAATCTCCCAACAGGGCGGTCTGATCATGGCTGGGCAGGAGACAGGGCATTGGACATCTGAGCTGGTCTCAAGTCTGGACTGGATGCGTGTCTCGGAGCTGGTTCGGGCCATAGCTGCACATGGCGGGTGTGAGCTGGCACGCTCGATGGTGCTGGAGGATGGCTCGGTGATGTTTGCGATGATCGAGCAACCACTGACGCCGCATCCGCAGCGGGCGCTGGTGAAGATCGCTGCGTGGAATGAATGGGGTGCCACGCCGGAGACAGTGATGCAATTCGCGCGCGAAGTGCGCACGGCGCAGAAGGCGCGAGGTATCATGATTTCACCGGGTGGCTTTACTCCAGCGGCGCTTCTGGCGGCGCAAGAGCATCGGATCGAGGCGGTGGATGCAGCGGCGCTGCATCAGGTGTTGATAAGTCTGCCGGCGGAGCGCAGCGATTTCTTTTTCACCATCGCCACTGCGGGCGACTGCATGACGCCGACATGCCCGGTGTGTCTGCAAAAGCTCTCGCGGGTGGAGTCCGTGATGCGGAAGGACTTGCCCGAGTTGCGTGTGTTCAAGGATACATGCCTGGTCGCCGAGCATGTGCAGGCTCGCCGTGTGATCGTGGCACCATTCACCGAGGTGACTTTCCTTCATGAAGTGAAGGCAGGGGAAATCCAGATCGCTGGAAATGCGACGGGTGATTTTTTATGTGAAGGGCCGGTGACACTGATCTCCGGAGGCACCTTGAATGGCACGGTGGCGGCTCGCTCACTCCAGGTGGAAGACGGTGGTGAGCTCCGCGGGAGCTTCCGAATTTTGCAGGGGGAGCCGCAGTCTTTCTTCACAGAGATCCGCCGCTGGCAATGGATGTGCCGGAGTCCGCGTGCGAAACCCGAGTGTGCTCGGATCGCCTTTGAGCCGCACGGGGATCAGAGGAGTGCCAGACTCGAGAGCTCGCGGTAGTAGGCGCAGCTTTCCACGAGTTCATCATGGCGACCATGGGCGAGGATCTGACCCTGACGCATGACGTAGATTACATCCGCACTCACGACGGTGCTGAGACGATGGGCGATGACAAGGCAGGTGCGGTCCGCGCGGAGTTTTTCCAGGGCTTCTTGAATCGCGGCTTCGGATTTCGTGTCCACGGCGCTGGTGGCTTCATCCAGAAGCAGGATGGGGGCGTCTTTGAGAAAGGCGCGTGCCATGGCGATGCGCTGCCGCTCGCCGCCGCTGAGCATGACACCGCGCTCGCCGACCTCGGCATCGAGGCCAGCAGAATGACGGCGGACAAAGTCCTCGGCGCTGGCATGACGGAGGGCGGCCCACATTTCGTCATCGGTGGCTGCGGGATCGCCGAGGCGGAGGTTGTCGCGGATCGTTCCGGCGAAGAGGAAGGCATCCTGCGTGACGTAGGCGAGCGAGTCCCGCAGCGTGACGCGGCTGTAGTTGGCGATGGGTTGCCCATCGAGACTGATGGTGCCAGACAGTGGTTCGTAAAAGCGGGCGAGGAGCTGGAAGAGGGTGCTTTTGCCCGAGCCTGTGGCACCCACGATGGCCACGGTCTGGCGCGGCAGCACGCGCAGGTTCACGCCATGAAGCACGGGCTTGTCGTCGTTATAACCGAAGACCACATCGCGGAACTCGATGTCACCGCGCACGGCTTGGAGCGGCTTGCCGACATCGAGATCCTCCTGGCCTTCCTGATCGAGAATCTTGAAGACGCGCTCGGCACTGGCGAGGCCGGTGACGATGGTTTGATTCACTCCATGAAGTCGTGCAATGGGCTCGAAGAAGAAGCCGAGGAGGAAGATGAATTTAAAGAGCTCGCCCGTGGTCATCTCACCCTGGATCGCGCCATAAGCGCCGAGGCTGAGCAGCAGCACGAGGCCGAAGCTGCCGAAGAATCCCATAAGCGGACTGTAAACTGCCCACGCGGTCATGAGGCGCTGCTGCGTGCGGCGGAGATCATGGCTGGTGCGGTTGAAGTCCTCCTGCTTCGTGTCTTCGGCGGTGTAGCTTTTGATCTGGCGGATGCCGGTGATGGTGTCGTGGAGGAGGGAATTCATCCGGCTGCTGGCCTCGCGTGCCTCGCGGGAACGTGGCGCGATCCAGCGTGCGAAGAGCCATCCACCCGCGGCAATGAAGGGCGTGGGCAGCATGACGATGAGCGCGAAGGTGACGTTTGTGTAAAACATGACCACCGCGCTGATGATGATCTGGAGGATGGATGTGAGCCCCTGCTCGATACCTTCGAGAATGACGCGCTGTGTGGCGGGCACGTCATCGGCCATGCGCGTGAGGATGTCGCCCGTGCTCTGCTGATCAAACCAAGTTAGCGGCAGGTGGGCGATCTTACGATGGAGCTTCCCGCGCAGATCGAAGATCATGCGCTGCTCGAAGGCGCTATTTACCCGTGTGCGAATGTAGAAGAGGCACTCACGGAGGAAAAATGCGCCTGCGGCCAACGAGCCAGCTTTCCAGATGCCGGGTACATCTTTGCGCGGGATAAGGTCATCCACGAACCACTGCACCACGCCGGGAAACACGACGATTAATGACGTGCCAAGCACCGCGAGCACGAACTGGATCAGCGCCATCCGCCAGTGCGCGCGGGCGAACTGAAGCAGGCGGCGGCCGGTGGCGCGGAGAGAAACGGGTTTGTCGGACATGGGCAGCTTCAGACGCGGTTCGCCCTGCGCCATTCGGTGAACTTGATGTCTATCGCGCCTGATAGACGACGCTGTCCATGGCTTCCTCCAGCGCCAGACCTTTGAGGAAAGGCTCGAGCTGTGGATTCGCAGCCGCGCGGGCGACCTGGGGAAGCTGGATCAGCCCGGCGAAGTCATGATGATCGATCGCTTGACGCACCTTGGCATCGACTCCGAGCGCGATGATGTCAGGATGATTGAGTGCATTGGCCTCCGTCTGTCCGCGCATGGCGAGCTGCTGCCAGACGCGGCCATCCGGCCAGAGGATGAGCAGACGTGCGAGATTGGCGCGGGCACGCATGTCATAAGGGTCCAGCTTTTCGACGAGACTGCCGACGGAGGTGCGGTCGATCTTCTGCGCCATCTCCTCGATCCAGGCACCGAGCTGGCTTTTTGTGCCCTTGCCCGCCAGTTCGATCTCAGCGTTCTCCATGCCATACACGCTGCCAAGCAGACGCATGACCATGGCTCCGAGCCAGACGAGCACGCCAGAAGGTAGCAGACTGAGCAGCCCAGCTTTCCAGCCAGTGAAACTGGCCAGCAGGGAAATGAGGCCGAAACCTGCGACGAAATTCACCACGCCCCGGACGAGAAAGTAGGTCAGCACCGCCGCCGCTGCCGAGGTGCCGAGCAGGGTGTTCGTGCTCATGGTCGAGGCATAGGCGCCGAAGACCTCCGTGCGATGCTGAAAGACAAACAGCCCGGCCATGACCGCGATGGCCAGATTGATCATCATGAGCATCTGCGCGACTATACCGCGGGCCACGGCCATGCCGACAAAGAAGGCCACGATGGCGAGTCCCCAGGCGTTCATGCCCTGGCTCGAAATAGCACGCTTCACGCTTTCGACAGTTCCGCCGAGGTCGGGCAAATTCAGAGCGAGGAAATCCATGGATCAGCTATCAAAGGGGCGCGCCGCTGGCGGTGCAAGCCGTTTGTGGAAGACGCGAGGAAGAGCCGACTGCGCGTTGCCTTCCGGCGTATTCCTCCTACTCTGACCGCCCTTTCATGACCGCTACCGCTGCTCCCCTCCCCGTGATGCCCGACAAACACGGCCACTTTGGCCGCTATGGAGGCATGTTCGTGCCGGAAACCCTCATGGCTGCGCTGAATGAACTCTCCGAGGAATACGAGCGCGCCAAGGCAGACCCAATGTTCCAAACGGAGCTGAACCGCCTCCTGCACGAGTATGTCGGCCGCCCGACGCCGCTTTACTTTGCCGAGCGCTGGACGGAGAAGCTTGGCGGCGCGCGCATTTACCTGAAGCGTGAGGACCTGCTTCACACTGGCGCTCACAAAATCAACAATGCCCTCGGTCAGGCCCTGCTCGCGCTCCGGCTCGGCAAACAGCGCATCATCGCGGAAACCGGTGCCGGTCAGCACGGCGTGGCGACGGCGACTGTGTGCGCACGCTTCGGGTTGGACTGCACCATCTACATGGGTGCCGTGGACATGGCGCGTCAGGCTTTGAATGTGGCGCGCATGAGATTCCTCGGGGCCAAAGTCGTCGCCGTCACCGCAGGGCAGGCCACTTTAAAAGAGGCTGTGAATGAAGCGATGCGTGACTGGGTGACGAACGTCCGCACCACACACTACATCCTCGGCAGCGCGCTCGGCTCGCATCCCTTCCCGATGATGGTGCGCGACTTCCACCGCATCATCGGTGTCGAGGCACGCCAGCAGATCCTCGAACGCGAGGAACGCCTGCCCGACCTGCTCGTCGCCTGCGTCGGTGGCGGCAGCAACTCGATCGGCCTCTTCCACCCCTTTCTCAATGACGCGAACGTCCGCATGATCGGTGTCGAAGCCGGTGGAGACGGCATCGTGCCCGAGCGCCATGCCGCACGCTTCCAGGGCGGACGCCTCGGCGTGCTGCAAGGAACGAAGACTTGGCTGCTCGCCAACGAAGACGGGCAGATCGAGCTCACGCACAGCGTCAGCGCCGGTCTCGACTACGCCGCCATCGGACCCGAGCACGCCTGGCTGCATGAAATGAACCGCGTGGAATATCATTATGCAACCGACGACGAAGCGCTCGCCGCCTTCAGCGAACTCAGTGCCGTCGAAGGCATCATCCCCGCTCTGGAAAGCAGTCACGCCATCGCAGAAGTGACGAAAGTCGCTCCGACGATGGGCAAGGATCAAGTCATCATCGTGAACCTCTCCGGCCGCGGTGACAAAGACGTCGCCCAGGCCGCGCGGATGATTTTCAAAGAGGAGCTCAAGTTCTAGCCTGCATTCGTCATGAAACGCCCACTGGTTTGGATCATCCTGTTGATCAATGCGGCGGTTAGCATGGCTCATTCTGAGACGAAGCGCGTGCGTGTCTTTGTTGCCTTGGCCGACAACGCCAGCCAAGGCATTGCCCGCGTGCCTGCCAAGATTGGCAACGGTGATGATGCGGAGGCGAATCTCTACTGGGGTAACTCAGAAGGTTTCAAAGGCATCTTCGCCCACAGCAAGTCGTGGAAGCTCGACAAAGCTGAGCCCAATCCACTGCCAGAGATCATTGAGCGCCGGAGTTACAAGCACGCCTCGAAAGACTGTGTGATGATCGCCGAAGCTTGGCGCGGGAAGAACATTCGTCAGTGTCTGGAGGCTTTCTGCAAAGCGCTGCATGACGAAGAAAACGACCTCGTCGCCTTCATCGGGCATAACGGTTTGATGGACAATACCATCCCCGTTTCACCAAGCGCGGCATCCGCGACTCCGCCCGATGCCATCATCCTTTGCTGCATCAGCGGACGATACTTTGAAACACATCTCCAAGCTGCCAAAGCTCGTCCAGTGCTCACGACCACCCAGCTCATGTATCCCGGTGCATTCCTGCTCCGAGATGCACTCGATGTCTGGCTGCGTTCAGGTTCCCGTGCCGAAATCCGACAGGCAGCCGCCCGAGCTTATGCAATGAATCAAAGCATCTCAGTGAAGGCTGCCAGCGGGGTGTTTTCGAAGCTGGAATAAAGCATGCTGACCTGGGTCAGACATGTTTCTTCAGTTCACCGACTCAATTCAATGTTATCGATCAGCCGCGCTTTCCCAAACCACACCGCCAGAGCGATGAGGCTGTGGTTGCGGGCGAT
Source organism: uncultured Prosthecobacter sp. (assembly GCA_964390165.1). Taxonomy (GTDB): domain Bacteria; phylum Verrucomicrobiota; class Verrucomicrobiia; order Verrucomicrobiales; family Verrucomicrobiaceae; genus Prosthecobacter. The sequence goes on from CAYMHJ010000002.1 coordinate 7,045, forward strand.
GTCGAGGGGCTGGAGCGTTTCTTGATCGACGAGGGCGATGTAGTCTTCGCGACCTAGTCTGGCATGTTCGGCGAGGTGATCTCGCATGAGCGAAAGAAGGAGGGAGGTGCCGGTGACTCCGCCATTCCAGGCCTCCCGAGCTGCGAGGAGCGCCTGGCGCAAAGCGGGGACCTCGGCGCGCTCTTCGCGGCTGAGGTAGCGGTTGCGGGAACTCATGGCGAGGCCGTCGGACTCGCGGACAGTTTCGATGCCGTGGATGACGACGGGGATGTCGAGGTCGCGGACGAGGCGGCGGATGATGGCGAGCTGCTGGTAGTCCTTCTTTCCAAACACGGCTTCGTCGGGCTGGAGGAGGTTGAAGAGCTTTGCCACGACCGTGCAGACACCGTCGAAGTGGCCGGGACGGCTGGCTCCGCAGAGGACGTTGGAGAGGCTGGTTTCGAGGATCTTGATGCTGCGGTCAGCGTGATAAACCTCACGCACGGCGGGGGCGAAGATCATGTCAGCTCCGGCGGCTTCGCACATGGCCATGTCTGCCTCGAGCGTGCGCGGGTAGCGGTCGAAGTCTTCGTTCGGGCCAAACTGGAGGGGATTCACAAAGATGCTGGCGGCGACTCGGGCATCTTTGCCAGCAAGCTGACGGGCTTCGCGCACAAGCGTAGCATGGCCTTCATGCAAAGCACCCATGGTGGGCACGAAGACGACATGTCCGGCGGTTTTGCGCCAGGCACGGAGGTCGGCGACGGTTTCGATCAGGTTCATGATTTCAAATCGCGAGCTTGGAAGAAGGCGGCGCCAAGAATGAAGAGGCTGGCATTCACAGCGGCAATGACGGTGAAGCTGCGCGCGATCACGGGCCAGGGCACGGTGGTCTTCAGCGCGAGCGCCCAGGTGCTGATGTGCTTGGTGAGCAGGAACTGGTCGTAGTTGTCCATGAAGCCGGTCTCGCGCACGATGCGGTCGATCAAAAAGTAGCTCAGCGCGCCGATGGTGGCGGCGGCGGGTTTCATGGGCAGGCAGGAAAAGAAGAACGCGATGCTGCTGACGATGGTCATACTAAAGGAGATGAGCAGCGTGCTGACGAAGAAGCGTTCCAAGCCGTCGCCCCAGGGATAAAATTCCAGGATCGGTGGATCGAGAATGGCGACGAAGAAGCCTCCGCCCCAGCCTTTGAGAATGAGGCCGAGCAGGAAGGAGGTCCAGACGATGAACTGGATGAGCAGGAAGGTGTAACAGGTGCAGCTCAGGTATTTGATGAAGAGCAGCCGAACGCGACTGATGGGCCGCACGAGAAGGAGCCGGTAATGGCCGTCTTCGTTTTCCTTGGCCACGATGTCGCCTGCCACGAGCGCGAGGTAGATGGCCCCGAGCAGCAGGACGGAGAGGCCGATGATGATGAAGGCGAGCGTGAGCGCGGAATCATACTGCTCGAAGGCCTGCCCCTGCCGTGCGATGAGCCATGCGAGGCGCTTTTCGCCATTCAGGAACTCGAAGAGCAACCAGATGACGAGCTCCAGCGCGAGGAAGGCGACGAAGCCAATGTAGGTTCGGCGGCGGGCGAAGAGTTTGAGCAATTCGCTCTGCCATTGATGGAAGAAGAGGATCATGCGCCGGTCATTCCGAGGTAAAATTCTTCCAGTGTGGGTTTGTGCGCCTGCCAGGAGTCCACGCGCACGCCGGCTTCGACGATCTGGCGGAGCATCTCAGGCCCGACGATGTGCGGTGGCAAATCGATGAGGTTGGTCACGGGATCAATTGTGGCTCCAGCGGTGCGGATGAGTTCACGGGCTTTCGCGATGTCGCGTGTTTGCAGATGAAAGGTGCTCTGCTTCCGCTGCTGAGAGGGGACGATGCCTTCATACATCTTGCGGCCTTGTTTGAGGATGACACAGCGATCACACATCTGCTCGACTTCGGCCAGCAGGTGGGAATTCACTAGGATGGTCATGCCATACTCGGCGCGCAGTTTGAGCACGAGCTCGCGAAACTCGCGGATGCCCTCGGGGTCGAGTCCGTCGGTGGGTTCATCGAGCAGCAGGCACTTCGGTCGCGGCAGCAAGGCTTGCGCGAGTGCGAGCCGCTGCCTCATGCCGTGGCTGTAGGTCTTGGTCTTGTGATCGGCGCGTTTGTCGAGGTTCACGAGCTTGAGCACACGCTTCACCTCCGCCTCGTCCCACCAGCCGGAGAGGGAACAGAGCACGCGGAGGTTTTGCCAGCCGGTGAGGTAGTCGTAAAAGTGCGCCGCCTCATAGATCGCGCCGATCTGGCGGAGGGCATCGGCGCGATGAGTCTGCACGGAGTGGCCGGAGATGCGGACCTCGCCGCCATCAGGCCGGACCATGCCGAGGGTGATGCCGAGGATGGTGCTTTTGCCAGCGCCGTTGTGGCCGAGCAGACCGAGGATCTCGCCCTGGCGGACCTCGAAGCTTACGTCATCAAGCGCGAGGCGGTCGTTGCGCCAGCGTTTGGTGAGATGGGAGACTTCGATGAGGGCCATGTGGGCTGTGACAGTGCCGTGCGTGATTCTTCCCGCAAGACTGGGGCACAAAAAAGGCGCGCTGGGAAGGGCGCGCCTTTTTGAGAAAGCCTGATGGGGTTTTACTTTTTCCGGCGGGTCACGCGGACGCCCATCTTGCTGGCGACGGGGTTCGGGGACTGCTGGCCGTGCATCCAGTAGCTGGCTCCGGGTTCGTCGGTGTTGGCTGAGGCGACCCTGTCCAGCAGTCCGGGAGGATCATTGCTATTGTCAGAGGTCAGGACACCGAGGAGGCCGTCAGACTCGATGGTCTTGGGCTGGCTGGGGGTGTCTGAGACTGGCGGCGGATTGTCCACCTGCACGCGGCGGTAAGAGACGCCCATTTTGCCCGCGATGGGGGAGGCGTTGTTGGCGGAGTATTTGCGGCCGTCGGTTTCACCGCTGGAGCAACTGACGAGAGCGGCGGCGGCAAGGATGAGGAGGGTGGATTTGATCATGGCAAATGCTGGTGGGTGGACGGGAGGTGATATGACTCAGGGGAGGATGGCATTCGGGGAATCGACGAAGAAATCCTTCAATTCGTCCTCCGTGCTGTTCGTGCGGATGCCTTCGAGGCGGCGGCGGCTGCCGCGGTCGGTGCGCGGGCTGTTGGCAGTGCGCTCGATGAGGTCGGTGATCACCGGAGCAGCCACGACAGCGCTGGCGGCCAGAAGGGTGAGGGAGATGATGTTCGATGAACTGCGGCTCATGCCACGGCCAAACAGGATGCCCAGCGCACAGCCAGCGGCAGCGGGAGCGATGATGTTGGCGTAAGTTTCGTAGCGACTTTCGGCGGAGGTTTCAGGAGGCATGACGTGCGGATGATAGCAGATCCGCACATTCTCCAAAGTGGAATTTGCCCCTGTGCATGAAAGCTTCCATGATCAGCGGCAATGACCCCCGAGACGAACTCCCGATATGCACTCATCCTCGCCGGCGGCAGCGGCCAGCGCTTCTGGCCCATCAGCCGCGATGCTCTGCCGAAACAACTGCTGAAGCTCTTTGGCGAAAAAACACTGCTGGAGATGACAGTGGAGCGTCTCGAAGGGCTCGTGCCGAAGGAGAACATCCTCATTTTGACCAACAAACAGCAGGAGGCCGGTGTGCGTGCGCTGCTGCCCTATCTGCCCAAGGAAAACATCGTGGCCGAGCCCGAGAAACGCGACACCGCACCGGCCATCGCCCTTGCCGTCGGCTGGGTCGTCGCGCGTGATCCGAATGCGACCATGATGGTGCTGCCAGCGGATCACTTGATCCAAAATCGTGCTGAGTTTCAGCGTGTGCTGACCACCGCCATGAAAGCTGCGGAAGCAGGAAATGCCCTCGTGACTGTGGGCATCAAGCCGACCTGGCCCTGCCCGAGCTACGGCTACGTGGAGCGTGGCCGCCGCGCCTCACTGCCGGGAGTGGATGGGAATGGCATCTACGAAGTGGTACGTTTCCGTGAGAAACCAAACCCCGATCTCGCCGAGCACTTCATCAGCCAGGGCACCTTTACCTGGAATGCTGGCATGTTTATCTGGACGATCCCGGCCATTTTCAGCGAACTGAGCCGCCACTGCCCGGCTTTGGCAGATTTCGTCTCCGAGCTGCGGGGGTCGAAGGACTTCACCGCCACGGTGAGCAGGCAATTCTCGAAGCTGCCGAAGCTGAGCATCGACTACGCGCTGATGGAGCGTGCCTCGCGTGTGCTGAATGTAGAGGCCACCTTTGACTGGGATGATGTGGGGAATTGGACGAGCGTGGGCCGATATCTAAAAAGCGACGACGACGGCAATCAACACAACTGCGCCCTCTCCCAGATCGGCGCGGCGAACAATCTCGTTTTCTCCCAGACCGGCCAGCATGTGGCTTTGCTCGGTGTGCAGGATCTGATCGTCGTCTCTGCCGGAGACGCCCTGCTCATCACCAGCCGGGCTCATGCGGAGAACATCAAAAAACTCGCGGATCAACTGCCCAAAGAGCTGCGTTGAAGGGGTGGGTATGCCTCCTGTTTGTAATTCACCGCTGAGTTTCCGGTAAATGTTCATGCAGGTTACTTTCCCCACCCTCGACCATGAATTCTCCTTCCCGCTTCCGCTTCCTTCCGGGTGTGCTCCTGCTCCTTGCAGTGCCAGCACAGGCACAAACCGCTGGTGTGCAGGCGGATGTGGCCCGGCAACAAACGGTGGCGCAAGGAGCCTGGGGCAGTCTGCTGAACAAGGAGGACGGGACATCTGAGGCCAGCGCCCCCTCTGCTGCGCCGAAAATGGCGGGCGACGAGGAGTATGGCGAGCAGCGCATCCTGCTGCGCCGGGCGAGCTGGGCTCCGTGGAGCTTCGAGGCGGATGTGGAGGCACTCTGGACTGACAACGCGGCACTCTCGCGGGACCATGCCGAGTCTGACAGCTACCTGCGCACCGGCTTCCGGACCGGTTACTCGAACCGCGTGGTGGGGAATCTTTTCTTCAACGCTGGCGTGGACTACCACACCGTACGGCACAGCGAGTTCACGGAGCTGGACTTCGATCTGCTGCGCGGGGACATCGGGCTGATGTACATGCTGCCAAAGCTGCGGGATGCCTTTCTCGTTACGCGCTACAGCTACTATCGGCTCACGGAAGTAGGTCTCGGTGACCCGCTTTATGAGGACCACATCGCCAGCCTCGGTTTGCAGAAAGTCTGGAAGATCTCGCGCGGGCAACAGATCTTCGCTGGGGCCTATGCCGACTGGAGCACGGCACCGGAGCCCTGGGAGGCGGGGCGGCATGAGTACAGTCTCTTCACCGGCTGGAAGCTCCGCCTTACTGAGGCGCTGACCGTGCAGCTCAGCTACCGCGGAGCCCGCTATCTTTACCGCACTGGCGAGCGGCAGGACTGGAACCATGTCTTGCTCGCCGGAGCTAACTACGCCTTCACCGACTGGCTGCGCGCCGGCGTGACGGGCAGCTACACGGTCAATCGCTCCTCCGGTGCTGCTTTTGATTACCAGAACTTCATCGTCGGTGCCGGACTCACCGCCCATTGGGAATTTTAAAATCCTATGAAAACGCTCCCCATCATTAGCATCATCACCATGCTGGCCTGCCTCGGAGCACACGCAGCCACGGTGGAGGCGGTAAAGGGTGGTGCTTCGGCGAAGACGGCGCAGTCACTGCCTCCTGGCTCCAGCTTTGCCACGAAGAAGTCCAGCCAGGGCCAGATCAGGCTCGACAAAGGTTTCGTCAGGCTCGGCTCGAACTCCCAACTCCAGGTGGGAAAGGACGATCAGGTGAATTTGAAGGAAGGCGTGATGATGGTGGGCAGCGATGGCGTGAAAAAGCGCGGCTCGGTGAAGGTCTCCGCGCCCGGTTATCAGTTCCAGGTCCAGGGCACCGCTCTCATCGCCTACCAGCCGGGCAGCTATATCAAGATCACCGTGCTGGAGGGGCGCATCCGGGTGGCCTTGCAATCGCTGCTCGGTGAATTCATCACCCTCGATGCCGGACAGATGCTGGTGATCAATCCGGCGGACAACCGACTGCCTGATCCCGTGGAGGTGGATCTGAACCGGCTGGTGACAACCTCAGTGCTGACGGCTGGCAGTCTCGGTCCGCCGCCGACTGATCCCTTCATCCAGGCCAGCGTCGTGGAGCAAAGTGCGGACATGGGCGGAGGCTTCATCACCCGCACACCCTTTGCGCTGAAGGGAGCTTCTCCCGAAGTCACCGTTTTCCAGCTCGTGAATGACCTGGATGATCCGAATGCCATCGTCCCGACGCAGTCTTTTCTTCCGCCCGACAATAACTTCACCACACTCTCAGACACCACCATAACGCGTCGTGGAGCAAAAACAAAAACCCTGGAGGTGAATCTGCGTAGCATCCCTGAAGATGATGGCAGCACCACGCTGCCCTCCGTGAGCGGCACGGTGAGTGTGGCCCCCGATGTCTTTGGGGCATCTCCACAGAAGCTGCGCATCGTGGCCGATGACACACTGCTGGTGAAGCCGGGCGCGAATGTGAGCACACCGGCAAACACCGCGCTGGAGTTCAATGCGCGTGCATTGGACATTCAGAACGCGCATCTGAAAGCTGGGAATGGGACGGCTGCATCGGAGAGTGTCGGTCTTGCCGTCTATGGCCGGGATGGCAGTCGCGAATTCGACCTGAGCATGAGTCAAAGTACTCTCGAAGCGGGAACCGTGACGATGAATGGTGCCAAAGGCGGCGGGCAGCAGCGCATCGGCATCGATCAGAGCACCGTGATCGCACCCAGGGGGATCACCCTCGGCAGCGCGGTGGCACCAGCGACCATCACCGTGCGGAATTCCTCCGAACTGGCGGTACTGGCTGGCAGCATCAAGTTTGATTCAGGTGGCAAAGCCATCCTCGTGGATGCTTCCACCCTCAGAGCCAATGAAACCACCGGTCAGATTGTGCTCGATGCCGGTGAGGCGGGCGGACTCCTGACCCTGCGGGATGCGAACCTGAACGCCGATGTCATCAAAGCGCGCGGCCACAGCGCCAGCGGAGATGCGGTGATCATCGATGGCGGTTCCTTCGTGGCGCGCACCGTGCTGAAATTCTACGCTGCCGGAGCCTCCATGCTCCGCTTCCAGGGCAATGTGGTAATCGACAGCCCGCGATCCATTTTCTCCGCTCGCACCGTGCAGGTGGACCTGGGAGGCAGCGTCAGATCGACCGGTCTCGTGGATGTCTTTGTGAACCCCGGCCAGGATCATTTTAACAAGCCCGGCTTCGGCACCATCACCACCCAGACCCGCGACTTTCCCGCTGGTGTGGCTCCGAATGTGCTGCCGTTTGATTCGCCTGACCGACCGGCGTTTTAGAGAAAGCTTCGACCTGCTGCATTGCCTGTATGAAACAACACACGACACGACTGCTCGGCGTCTTCGGGCTCATCACCGCGCTTGTGTGGATTCTCACAGATCGCCAACCAAGGATCGAAACCGCTGCCGTGCATAAAGCAGCGTCTGAATTTTCCCCAACGGTGACTTCTCCGCAATCAACTCAAGCACTCGTACCGGAGTTGCCCCTGGTCACGGAGATACAGGCGAATGCATTTGATGCCTTGATCGCTGCCGGGAAGCTGGAAAGGCGGGAGGCGCGGATGTTTGAAGCTCAGACGTGGGAGCCGGAGCTGCGCGAGTCGCTGGATCTAGGCCCCTCCGTGCCTCTGCGGCGTGTGAGCGAAGTTTATGAATTGGCTGAGTTTCCCTATCACCGTGTGCGGGTGGATCGTGTCTATCGCACGGATCGGCAGGATCGTGGGGTTGGATCGAAAGAGAAAGATGACAAAGCAGCCCCAGTTGCGAAACGCACACGCCTTCCGCTACCTGGAGAACTGCTCTGGGAGACGGCGATGGTGGCAGATCATGTGATGGTGCAGACGGAGTCAGGTGTGACACGCGAGCGCCTCCAGCGTGCACTTCCAGCCAAGACGCGCATCCGAGACCAGATCACGCAAAGCGGTCTCTACTTGGTGGAAGTGCCCGCTGAAGGCGAACGTAGCGTTGAGCGGGCTGTGCTGGCGCTTGGTCAGCTCAAGGATGTGGTGAAATTCGCCGAACCGGACTTCCTCATGAGCGGGGCGGACACGACGCCGAACGATCCTCTCTATGACGGTGCCCCAGGCCCGCAGTGGCATCTGCCGAAGATCATGGCTCCGAGAACCTGGGACGTGATCAAGGAACCCAAGACACCTTCGGATGCCGAAACCACCGTCGTGGCCGTGGTGGACACGGGGGTGGACTACACGCATCCCGATCTGGC
>CAYMHJ010000002.1:15322-58281 GCA_964390165.1 uncultured Prosthecobacter sp.
GCCCTTAATATGTGGACGAACCCGAATGAGATCGCGGGCAACGGCCAGGACGACGACGCGAATGGCAAGATCGACGACGTCAGCGGCTGGGACTTCATCGGTCAGAGCACGGTGAGGACCGCGATCATCCAGGACAACAACCCCATGGATGACAGCGGTCACGGCACGCATGTGGCGGGGATTATCGGAGCCGTGGGCAACAATGGACTGGGAGTCAGTGGCGTGTGCTGGGGCGTGAAGATCCTACCACTACGCATCATCAAGAAGGTCGGCACAGGAACCTACGGCACCTACAGCACCGCCCTGGGAGCGCTGGAATACATCAAGATACTGAACCGCAACGGTCGCGTGGTGGCAGTGGCAAACCATAGCTGGGGCGGCAGCGGCTACAGCCTGGCGATGCTCAACTCAATCAACAACCCCGTGGCTGCCCCAGACCCACTGCCTGTGGGCATCACCAGCACCTTCCTCAAAGATGTGAACCAACTCACCATCGGCGGCCCCCCTGCCGAGCAGGAAAAAGTCCGCGTGGGCATGACAATCACCGGCACGGGTATTCCTGCGACGACATTGGTCACCATTGTTGATGGCTCCACGTTGACACTTAGCAAATACACGACAGCAGCACGCACCAACCAAGCATTAGCCTTCAAAAGCCCAGTGCGCCCGAAACCCTACGGCGTGGTGCATGTCGCAGCGGCAGGAAACAGCCGCTTCAACAATGACCGCCTCCCGACTTACCCAGCCAGCATCCCCAGCGGATTCGTCATCAGCGTGGGAGCCTCAGATGAGGCTGACAATGTCGCCGTCTGGAGCGGCACGGCAGGCAGCAATCATGGCAGGCTGACCGTGGACCTCTTCGCCCCTGGCTCCAACATCTGGAGCACCAAGTTGAAGCTGGCCACCGACTCTGGCTACGGCTACGAAAGCCGAAACGGCACCAGCATGGCCGCGCCTCAGGTGGCCGGGGCTCTGGCGCTGCTGCGGATGTGGCAGCCAAATCTCACGGATTTGCAGGCTCGACAGATCGTGATCGATCAGGTGGAGGTGCTGCCGACGCTCTCGGAGAAGTGCCTTTCCAGCGGAAGGCTCCACCTCGCCAAAATCGTGGACAAGCTGTATCAACCTCAGCTCGTCGCCTCGGGAGCCAGCACCTCTGGCAGCGGCACAGCCTCACAGCTTCTGACATCAGCCCAGGCGGCTGTCGGTCGTCTGGCTGGGTCATCCTCTGGAAGCAATACAGAGCACATGCTGGCAGTCTCAGAGGGCAAAGTCTTTGCTTGGGGAAATAATCGGTACGGTCAGTTGGGTAATGGCACGACAACGGATTCTTCCGTGCCGATCCAAGTTCCAGGATTGAACGAAGTTGTCATGGTAGCAGTTGGGCTTCACAGCAGCTTCGCCCTGAAGGCGGATGGAACGGTATGGAGCTGGGGAGATAATGCGGGTGGACGTCTCGGGCTTGGCACCACTGACAGATTGCCTGAGCATTATCTAGCCCAGCAAGTGCCGGGTCTGGCGGACATCACCTGGATCTCGGCTGCTGTTCACATCCTGGCTGTGAGGGCCGATGGCAAGGTCTTCGCATGGGGTAACAACAACTATGGAAATTTGGGTGATGGCTCTACCACCGCACGCTCCTCGCCTGTTGAGGTCCTTGGATTGGAGAATATCATTCAAGCGGACGCTGGGGGGGGGCTCAATCCCTGGCGCTGAGTTCTGATGGTACTGTCTTTGCCTGGGGAGATCGAGATTCTACAAATCAGGGTAACAAGTTAGGTGATGGAGCAGCCACAGGCATAGCCACAACTCCGATTCAGGTGCCAGGGCTGGATGGAGTCATCCAAGTCGAAACCACGAATGCTAGCAGTCTCTTTCTCAGATCAGATGGCACAGTTTGGAGTTGTGGCGGCACCACCAGTCGAAATGCCGCTTCAAGAGTGCCACTGCAAAAAACAGGCCTATCAAATATTCAATATCTATCAGGAGGAGCGTTCCATCAGATGGCGATTGATTCTGACGGGCGCGTGTTTGCCTGGGGAGATGGAACTCAGGGCCAGCTTGGAGGTGGAGTTCTTCTTTCCACAGCAGTGCCGACAGAGGTCTTGATGGATGAAAATGTGAGTGTGGCGACCTGCGGGTGCATTGGCAATGTGAGCTTGATCCTGGATTCTGAAGGGCGACTCCTGACCTCTGGCTCAAACGCCTCAGGTGTCTTGGGAGTGTCCGTCATGCCTTATCGGCTTTTTCCCGTGGAGAATCCAAGACTGAACGGTGCACTGGAGATTGGAGCGTCCGGTGCGCTGCGCTGGGCAAGACGTGCGGATGGAGAAACGGTCATGTGGGGCGAAGTGAATATTCCAGCCTTCACTGGTGCTCCTATCAGCACCTTCCAGGTGCCGACGGTCTATCCTCCGTCACCGACCAGCAGCCCGATGGTGGACATTGTGCAGCCCGGTGAAAGCGCAGCAGTGGCCCTGCTGCAAGACGGCACACTCGTTTCCTGGGGGACGAATGCACTCGGAATCCTGGGGGATGGCACACAGACTCCACGAAGCAATCTTTTACCCATTCCAGGGGCCGCAGGAGCAGCACAGTTGTCTGCGGGCAGCTACTTCACGCTTTGTCGTCTCCAGAATGGTACAGTTCTCTCCTGGGGCAAAAACCATCTGGGCCAGCTTGGAGATGGCACGACGACTCAGAGCAATTCACCCGTGGTGGTTTCTGGGCTGACTTCTGCGGCGCAAGTGGTGGCAGGTGATGCTCACGGCTTGGCTCTAATGGCCGATGGAACGGTCATGTCCTGGGGCACGAATACATTCGGGCAGCTTGGGGATGGCACACGCATCAATTCACTCATTCCGCAGATCGTTCCTGGACTAACAAACATCATTCAGGTAGAAACTAGCGCTTCCGACTATAAGACAGGCAGTGTTGATCCTGGAAAAGCGTCCTTTGCACTTAGGACAGACGGCACGCTATATGGTTGGGGTTCCGTGGGAGGCTATTTTGGAATTTCAAACCAAAGTGGGGTAGATAGGCCAAGTCCGACTATTATCTTCCCAGCGCAGGCCAATCGAATCGTCAAAATTGTTGGAAGGTCAAATTCCATCGTTGCGCTGCTCCTTGATGGCACACTCCTCAGTTGGGGCCGCGATGGGGATTTGCTGGGAAGAGCACCTGGGGATCTAACTTCACACCTAACTCCTGCGCCTGTGTTTGGTGGCACGAATGTCGTTCAGTTGGTGGGTGGAAGAGCATTTAACGGAAGCACCGGATTCGATCTCGGCAACATCATGTTCCGCAAGGCAGACGGCAGTGTTTGGTGCTGGGGACCCGATGGCGGCACGATGGGGCTTGGCGAGAGTTTTTCCGCCCTTCCCGTGCTTGTGACAGGTTTCGGTGGAGCCAGTACCACGGTGGCCAGCCTGGGCGCAGGCGACTCAGCGGACTCTTGGTTTTTTGATAACTTTTCGGTGAGTGAATTCCTGGATTCCCAAGTCATTAGCGATGCCGCCGACCCCGACGGAGACGGCATCGAAAACCTCCTCGAATACGCCCTCGGTCTGGACCCTCGGGAGAAAGACCGCTCCGGATTGCCGACGACACGCGTCGATCAGCTGGCCTCCGAGGCGCAGAGCGAGAGCCTGAACAGTCAGGTGGAAATCTTCAGCACACCGACGGTCGATCTGAGCAGTGGGAAGCGCTATCTGGCCTACAGGGTGAACCGCAGCGACGGCATCCGGCAGGACATCGATTACATCGTGGAAGTTTCCGATGACTTGGAAACCTGGAACAGCGGTGATCCGCACACGGTCAAAGTGCTCGACACGGCGGAGGTTCTTGAGGTGTACTCTGCCACCTCTCTGGATGATGCTCCCCGCCAGTTCTTGCGGCTGCGTATTCAGCGGAAGTAGTCTGAAATCGCCATGATGCAGTAATTCACCCCCCACTTTTCCGGTTAATGAGCATGATCCCGACAGATCTACTGACATGAAGCTCCTGCACTATTTTCTTCTGAGCCTGCTGCTTGCTCTGGTGGCTGCTTTCTGGCAGGCCAGGCCAACACTTCAGATCAGCGGCTTGGAAGACTTGGGGGGAAGCGTTTCGTCCCTGGAACCCTCAAAAGCTCTGTCTGCCATGCCGCCAGTTCCTGCGCAGACACCGCACACGCATCAGCCAGCGGCCTTCGACCTGCCGGGATTTGAAGGCATCGTCCAGGCCGGTGAGCTGCTGGAAAGTCATGATACAGCTTTTGAGCGGACGTTTTGGGAGCCTGCTCTCGCTGATGCATTTTACCTGCCTTCAGGAGTGACCTTAGTCCGTCGCACGCAGGTTTATCGCGTGCCTGATTTTCCCTTTGGCATGGTGCGGGTAGATCGGGTTTATCGCAGTGATCAGGCACCGGGCGTCCCTGGTGAAGCAAAGGTAAGACCCTTGTGGGAGAATGCGATGATCGCGGACCATTTGATGGTGAAGGTTAGACCCGGACTGACCGAGGCCGCCATCAAATCAGAGCTGCCGAAAGGCTGCCAACTGCGGCGGCGGCTGCCTGCCTGTGAGGATCTTTATTTGGTGGAGGTGCCGAGGTCGGGGCAGGCTGCCTTGGAGAAAGCCGTGGATCTGCTGGAGCAGCAAACCGCCATCGTGGAGTATGCGGAACCGGACTTTGTCACCCAGGGAGCGGCCATCGTGCCAAATGATCCGGGCTACTCAGGCACCCCCGGCCCTCAGTGGCATCTGCCAAAAATCCTCGCCCCCGTGGCCTGGGATGTGGTGAATCAGCCGCGAACTCCGCAGGAAGCCGCCAGCATCGTGGTCGCCGTGGTGGATACAGGCGTGGACTACACTCACCCAGATCTGGCTGCGAACATCTGGGAGAATCCCAACGACCTGCCAGGCAATGGAGATGATGATGCCAACGGCTTTCGAGACGACATCCGCGGCTGGGACTTCATCGACAATGATGCCAATCCCATGGATGACGTGGGCCATGGAACCCATGTGGCAGGGATCATCGGCGCGATCGGGAACAACGGTGTGGGGGTGACGGGCCTGTGCTGGCAGGTGAAGATCCTGCCCATCCGCATCATTCGCAAAACAGTGGCGGGCACCTTTGGCACTTACAGCGCCGCCGTGCCCGCCATGAATTACATCAAGCAGCTCAACCGCAATGAGCGGCAGGTGGCAGTGGCGAATCACTCCTGGGGTGGGGCGGGCTACAGCAAGACCATGCTGGAGGCCATCAACAACCCAGTCGCGACCACTGACCCCAGACCGGCGGGGCTGAAGGGCACCTCTGCACCTTTGCCGTTAGGTGCATCGGCTAAGACCAAGGTGAACGAAATCCTGCTTGCCGGCACCGTTGCGGAGTTCCCGAAAATCCGCTCGGGCATGACCATAACCGGCGCTGGCATCCCTGCCAACACCCTCGTCACCATCGTGCGGGGTGACCGCATCTTCCTGAGTAATTTCCCTTCCAAAGCACTCAAGAACACCACGCTGAACTTCAGCAACCCGGTCCGGCCCAAGCCCTACGGCATCATCCATGTCGCCGCCGCAGGGAACAAGGGGACGAATAACGATCTCATCCCCACCTACCCGGCCAGCACGCCGAGCGGTTTCATCATCAGCGTCGGTGCCAGTGATTCAGTGGATGACCGCTCCGCCTGGCCAGGGGCAGGAGCCTCGAACTTCGGAGCGCAGACGGTGGACATCTTCGCTCCAGGCACCGGCATTTGGAGCACCAAGTGGAAGGCCCCAGCCGACTCGGGCTATGGCTATGAAAGCCGGGATGGCACCAGCATGGCCGCTCCGCTCGTGGCGGGTACCGCTGCCCTGCTGACCATGTGGCAGCCGGATGTGCGTGACCCGCGCCACATCCGCCAGCTCATTCTCGACAATGCCGACCCTGTTCCCTCCCTCGCAGCGCAGTGCGCCAGTGGTGGACGGCTGAATGTGGCGCGCATTTTGGACAAACTTTACCAGCCCCTGCTCGTGGATTCCGGCGGCAGCACGGGAGGCACCGGCACCGGTGCCAGTCCGCTCTCCATCGGCCTGAGTCTCTCCGGCCAGGTGGCAAAGGGGGACGCCTTCACCCTCGCTGTCAAAGAAGGTCAGGTCTGGGCCTGGGGATGGGGTTTTTATGGTCAGGTGCCGGGAGTGGAAAGCTCCGCCGCTCAGGGGTATGCCAGCTCCACTCCCGTGGCTGTTCCTGATTCTGAAGATGCCGTCATGGTCGCGGCCACGGGAAACACCGCCTTTATGCTAAAAGGTGATGGCACCGTCTGGGCCTGGGGTGGCAATAGCGACGGCCTCCTAGCCACCGGCATCACGGATGTCCTGGCTCATCCCACGCCTGTCCAGATCACCGGACTCTGGCCGGTGGAAAGTCCGCTGCCCCGTGCCGTCTGGATTTCTGCGGGTGGCCTGCCGGGCAGCTCGCACGTCACGGTCGTGAATGCCGACGGCACCGTCTGGGCCTGGGGCAGAAACGGGCTCGGCCAGCTCGGTGATGGCACCCAGACGGACCGCTTCATCCCCGTGCCCGTCACTTCACTTACCGACGTAGCCATGACCTCTGTGGGCAGCCGCTACACCCTCGCCATGAAGCAGGATGGCACCGTCTGGTATTGGGGGCGGCGGCTCGGCCTGCCAGATACCGCCACGCCTAATCTTATCCCTGTTCAAACCCCGGGCATCAGCACCGCCAGCTACATCGCCGCAGGTCTGGATACCGCCTACGCCGTGCTCGCCGATGGCACGGTGCAGTGGTGGGGTGACTTCGATGGAGATTTCGACACCCAGTCCGGCTATCCCACCAGCACTACCACACCGCTCGCCTACACCGAGCTGACGGACATGGTCGCCATCTCAGCAGGCAACGGCTTCGCCCTCGGAGTGGACGCCATCGGGCGCGTCTTTAGCTGGGGGCGCAACGACCTCGGCCAGCTCGGCACCGGCATCCCTTTTTCCGCCAGCCGACCTGAGGAAATCGCCTCGCTCGGCACCGATGGAGTCGGAGCCATCGCTGCCGGGCGTGAATCCAGCATCGTCCTGCTCAGCAATGGCGAAGTCATGGCCTGGGGGCGTAATCAGCGCGGCGAACTTGGCACCGGCAGGCTGGATGAATCCCTCCTCCCCGTCCAGGTGCCCGGCATCTCCGGGATCTCCCTGGCGCGTGCCGGGCGCGCACCCGCCGCTGCCGTGCGTCAGTTTGATGGCACCTGGCTGGCCTGGGGCTTCACCGGTGCCGGGCCTCTCTCCCAAATACCCGCCGCTTTCAATGAAGCCGCCGGATTCACCGATCTGAAGACCTCCTGGAACCGCGACTTCGTGCTCGCCGCTAGGTCCAACGGCACCCTCGTCGCCTGGGGAGAGGACAATGAATGGGGCGAGTTTGGCAACAACACCCTCGGCATCCCCGGCGGCACTGATCCACCCGGCCCGGCGAATCCCGTGGCCGTGCAAAACGTCGCCGGAGTCCTTTCATTCGCCGTCAGCCCTGGAGCCAGTGCGAATCCACCCGGCTCTGGTGAGCCATACCAGCCCAGCCTGCACTGCCTGGCCGTAAATGCTGATGGAACCGTCCGTGCCTGGGGGCGCAACCACCTCGGCCAGCTCGGGGACGGCAGCACGACGACACGACCACGCCCGATGACCGTCAGCGGACTCACCGGTGTCGTGGCCGTCTCCGCTGGTGGAGCGCACAGCTTGGCTTTGAAAAACGACGGCAGCGTCTGGGCATGGGGGGCTAACTTTTTCTCCCAGCTAGGGGATGGCACCGTCGCGAACAGGACGACTCCAGTCCGCGTCAGCGGTCTGACCGAGATCATCCAGATCCGTGCAGGGCGTGAGGCCAATGCAGCTCTCAAGGCCGATGGCAGCGTCTGGGTCTGGGGCCTCGGCGGCGGCATCACCAGTGCCGTCACCGCCGGAGTCGCGGTCAGCATTCCTGTTCAAGTTCCTGGCCTGCCGCCCCTGCGCCGGATCGAGGTCGGCAGCGATGCCGTGATGGGCATCGACGCATCCGGCAATGTTTGGGCCTGGAGCCTCTATCCCGGATTGCTCGGGCGCTTCGGCTCCAGCACGCTCGACCCCTGGACGCCTGCACGCGTCGAGGGCATCTCCCAGATCACCGATCTCAGCGTCGGGGAGGGCAGCGCCCTCGCCCTGCGTGCTGATGGCAGCCTCTGGGTCTGGGGCAATGGCGAAAGTGGCTTCCTCGGTGATGGCAGCGCCTGGTCCATCACTCCGCAGTTCGTGATCGGCTTCGGCGGCACCTCGGAAACCCTGTCCGGCCTCGGCACCGGTGAATCGGCGAACTCCTGGCAGCTTCAGCGTTTCTCCGCTGAAGATCTGCGTGATCCCGAGATCTCCGACGACACCGCCGATCCTGATGATGACAACCTCGCCAACCTGCTCGAATTCGCCCTCGGGCTCGATCCGCTGACCGAAGATGTCGTCGGCATTCCCGTGCCCGTTCTCGACATCATTTCTGCGGATGTGAGCCTGGAATCACGCGGCCAGATCGAGCTCTTTGCCGACGGAGAGCTGGAGGAAAACAAGCGCTACTTCGGCCTCTCCGTGCCTCGTCAGGGCATCCGGCGGGATGTGGAATACATCGTCGAAGTCTCCACCGATCTCATTACCTGGAAAAGCGGTGATCCGCATACCGTCACACTGACCGACAACGCCGAGCAGCTCCTCGTCTATTCCACCGAACCCTTCGACGACCTGCCCGACGAGCCCGCCCAGTTCATCCGCCTGCGTGTGCAGCGGCTGGATGGCAGCGTCTCCGTCACCAGCCCTGCCTATGCCACGGATCTCGCCGTGGTGAAGCAGGCCTCCTTTGCCCTCGGCTCATCCATCGCCACCGAGGGCGATGGCACCGTGAATGTCAAAGTCGTCATCGCACCCACACCGACAGAGCCTCTGACCCTGCCGCTCACCTTCGGCGGCACCGCGCTCAATGGTTTGAAAAAGGACTACACCACGGGTGCAGCCAGCGTCGTCTTTGCGGCTGGTGAAAAGGAAAAAACCATCCCCATCAGCCTCATCCAGGACACCGTGGTCGAGCCGGTGAAGGAACTCACCATCACTCTGAATCGCCCCGCCGGAGCCGCCGTCTCGCTCGCTCTGGGACTGCCGTCGCGGCATGTGATGACCTTGATCGATGACGAGACAAAACCCCGCATCACCGGCCAGCCACAGTCTCAGCTCGTACCTCGCGGCAGTGCCTTCAGCCTCAGTTCCGGCTCCGTCGCCTCACCGGCAGCAGTCATGCAGTGGCTGCTGAACACCAAAGCCGTCGGCGGAGCGAAAAACGCCACCTACACCGTGGCGAAGGCCGAAGCCAAAAATGCCGGCACCTACCTTCTCAGCGCCAAAAACATCCTCGGCACCACCCTCAGCGAGAGCGCCGACATCGGAGTCGTGGACACCGCTGACAAGACGCTCGACTTCAAGCCCGGCAGCACCACCACGCTCACCGTAGTCACCGGCGGCCCCGCCCTGACCCACCGCTGGCATAAGGACAACCAGCCCATCAGCGATGGCGGCATCTACTCCGGCACAGGTACGAACGCACTCAAGCTAACCAACATCTCTCCTGCAGATTCAGGGCACTATCACTGCATCGTGACCATGGGTGAGCTCACCCTCCCCAGCGGCATCCAGACCATCCGCGTCATGAATCAAGCTCCCGAGATCATCACGCCCATTGTCATTCCAGATCGTGTCGTCATTGGCAGCAGCTACGGCCCCGTGGCCTTGCCGGTGAACCCGGCGCTGAATCGTGGCGTCGTCAGTTATTCGGCAAAAAACCTGCCGCCCGGCATCGTCATCAACACTAAAACTGGCATCCTCAGCGGCAGGCCCACGAAGCTCCAGGCAGCGGCATTTAATGTCGCCTTCACAGCCAAAAACCTCGCCAACAGCGGCACGGGCAGCGCCTCCATCACCGTGCTGCCATTGCCTGCCGATCTCTCTGGCAGCTATGCGGGTTATGTGGAGCGCCATCCTGATGTGAATGCCAGCCTCGGTGGTCGTCTCAGCCTTACCATCACGCCCCTGGGCAGCTACACCGGCACCCTCATCCATGGTGCCACTTCCATCCCTCTCAAAGGATCGATGGATACCGTGCCAGACAGCCTGACGAGCACCAGCAGGCTCACGCTCACACCCAAAGGCCTGCCCGAGCTGGTGCTTGAATTCACCATCGACACGCAGACACAAATGCTCACCAGCTCCAGTGTCACCGTTGGTTCAGCCAGCGCCGCAGTTCATGGCTGGCGTCAGCGCATTGCCAATCTGGCGGGTTACACGGGCTACTACACTTTCGCGCTCACCCAGCCGAATGCTCTGCCCACGCAGCCACGCGGTGCGGGTTATGCCGGCTTCACGGTCGATACCAAAGGAGCGCTGAAGATCGCTGGCAAACTGGCAGACGGCGTGACACTCACCAGTGCCAGCTTCATCGGTGTGGATGGGCAGGTGCTCCTGCATCAGGCCGTGGCCGCCACGGATACCATTCTCGGCGAACTGCTCATCATTCCCGGCACTTCCGTCAGCGGTGATCTTACTTGGTCTCGTGCCGTGCAAAAGCCCGCCGAGCGACTCTACCAGACTGGCTTTGCACCTCTTGACGTCACCTGCTTCGGCGGACGGTACTCCGAGCCTCTGCCTGCGGCCACCTCGCGGGTCATGGGCCTGGGAGATGGAGAAAACAACGCCCGCCTGACCTTCGACTATGCCGACTTTGGCAGCCCCGTGAAGAAGCCAGACAGCCTCGTCACCCTCCTCCTGAAAAGCGCCGTCAAGCTCCCGAGCTTCCCCGATGCCTCGCGCAAGTTCACCCTCGCCGTTACGCCGAAGACTGGGTTCTTCAAAGGCGATGCCACACTCATCGACCCCAACCCGACCGCTGCGGGCAATGTGCCACGCAAGAGCACCTTCGAAGGCATGATCGTCCGCCAAACCAACGGCCTCCTGCGCGGGCACGGTTTCCTGGTCCTGGATGATCTGCCGGTCAGCTCTCCACAGCCCACCACGCCGAAAACTTCCCCGAAAACCTCCGGTCGAGTCTGGTTCAGCCACGCCACCGACACCCTGGCCACCGACGGCCAGATCACCCCGCCCGCTCCGTGATCACTTCACGCAAACAGCCCCATCAAATAAGCCAGCTCCGCGCGCACATCTCCATCGTTGGAGACGGTGGCGGCCACCTGCTCCAGGAGCAGATCGCGGTAGCGCTTCCGCAGCCGATGCAGGGCCACGCGCACCGCGCCTACATCCATGTTCAGCTCCACCGCCGCCCGCTCGTGGCCGCTCCATCGCTCGCCCTCCGCCAGGGCCGGGGACAGCACCTGGAAAATCGTCATCTTGCCCGCCGTCGCATAACTTTCGCGCAGCTTCTCGCGCGTGGTTTCCAGCAACGTCAGAGCCCACTTCCGCTCGAAGGCCAGCTCAGGCGAGGCATCGCCGGACATCGGCTCCGTCAGGTATCGCCCCTCCGCGTCCTGGAGGTCCAGCGAGACCGTATTTGCCCCTCCGCCACGCTTTTGAGCCTGACTGCGCTCCACCTCATGGAGCATCACATTCTTCAGCACTGTGAGCAAAAACGAGCGCAGCCTGCCGCGCAGCGGGTCCGCCTCCTTGAGATGATTCCCCGAGATCAGGTGCGCGAAGCAGTCCTGCACCGCATCCCGCGCCTCGTCCTCATTTTTCCCAAATCGGCGAGCATAGACATAGAGCGGATACCAGTAGTTCCGGCAGATGGTGTCCAGCGCCAGCCGGTGCTCCGCCGTCGGCGAGCCCTCCTGCATCTGGCTGATCAGTGTCCAGCGGGTGGAGGGAAAGACGCTTTGAGTCGTGTTCGAGGAAGCCTGGGCCATGCGCCTTTCTGTCAGAATCTTCCCGCGAGTCAAGATTTGCGCCAGCCGACTGTTATTCCGCCCCCGCTTTCCGGTAAAACCCCGCACCCCTGAACGGATGCCACGCCACCATCAAACTCCCCACCTCAGCTTCCGAATACTCTTCGGCGCAGTGCTGCTGATCCTGGCCTCCGCCCCCGCCATCTTGGCCCAGGCACCTCAGCAGGGTGATCTCGACACCACTTTCGGCACGGCGGGGAAAGTACGCTTCAATCCGACAGGGAATAACGAAGTCGCCTCTGCCGTGCAGCTTCAGGCGGATGGCAAGATCGTCACGGCGGGCACGATTACTTATCTCGGAGGCGCATTCGATGATGACTTCATCGTAGCACGTTTCAGCAGCAACGGCAGCCTCGACACCAGCTTCAACAGCAGCGGCTATCAGACAGTTGCCTTTGGCTCGCTCGATGATTACGGCAGGGCACTGCAAATTCAGCCTGACGGCAAAATGCTGGTCGCAGGCTATCACGAGAATGGATCGGACTCCGATTTCGCCCTCGTGCGTTTCAATACGAATGGCAGCTTGGACACCAGTTTCAATACCACGGGGAAAGTGACCACGAACATCAATGGAGGACAAGATCAGGCGCGTGGCATGGCGCTTCAATCGGATGGCAAAATCGTCCTCGCAGGCATGGCCAGCTTTGGAGCAGGGGGACTCGCCGATGAGTTTGTAGTCGTGCGCTACCTGGCAGATGGCAGTCTCGACACCAGCTTCAACACGACGGGTAAGCGCCTCACGGATTTCTCAGGTGGTCATGATGAGGCGCATGACGTGGCTGTGCAGGCGGATGGTGGCATCGTCGCCGTGGGTTATGCCAGAGTCGGTGGCAACGATAACTTCGCCCTCGCCCGTTACCTGCCGGATGGCAGTCTGGACACCAGCTTTGGCACGGGGGGAAAGGTGCATACGGACATCGGCAACAGCACCCAGGACTACGGTATGGGTGTCACCCTACAAAGTGACGGAAAGATCATCGTCTGCGGCTACTCCCGCGTCGGTTCTTTCGATGCGTTCACCCTGGTCCGCTACCTGTCGAATGGCAGCCTGGACACCGCTTTCAACGGTACCGGCAAAGTGACCACCGCTGTCGGCACCAGTGTCCACAGCCGGGCTTATTCTGTCAGAGTTCAGGCAGATGGAAAGATCGTCACCTGTGGCTCCAGCGGCCATGACTATGCCTGGGCGCGCTATCAGCCCAACGGTACGCTCGACACAGCTCTCCAGGGGAGTGGCAGTGTCGTGACAGGGAGCATGGGATTGAATTCCAGTGCCGCTGATCTTGCCATTCAGAGTGATGGCAAGGTCATCCTGGCCGGCATCGCCCAGGATAGCAGCTTTGACACAGGGATCGTGCGCTATCACTCAGCGATCGCCTCGACGATCACCACCGCTGCTGCCAGCAATGTCACCAAAACCACCGTGACGCTGAACGGCAGCGTGAACCCGAACGGCAGTGACACCACAGTCACTTTTGAATATGGCCTCACGACCAGTTACGGCAGCAGCATCGCCGCTAATCCAAATTCCGTGTCTGGCAGCAGCACAATGACCGTCAGTGCATCCTTAAGCGGCCTGCCCCCTGGCACGACTTACCATTACCGCCTCGTTGGAACGAACAGCGCCGGCACGACGATTGCGGAGAACATGACCTTCACCACGGCTTCTGAGCAAGGCGATCTCGATTCTGGCTTCGGCACGCTGGGGAAAGTGCGCAGTGACCTCACGGGCAATCATGATAGTGCGAACAGCGTCATCATCCTGAGCGATGGCAAATTTCTCGTCGGCGGCAGTCTAGGTTACGTCGGCAACAGCAACGGCGAATTCATGCTCTCGCGCTACAACGCCAATGGCACTCTGGACACGACCTTCAACGGCACGGGTTATGTCACCGCCTCCCTCAGCACTGGCAGCGAGGAAGCGCGCGCGATGGTGAGGCAGCCAGATGGGAAAATACTGCTCGTCGGCTTTGCGAACACAGCTTCCAGCTCTGACTTCGCTCTCGCCCGTTTCAATGCGGACGGCACCCTCGACAACAGCTTCGATGGCAACGGCAAAGCAACCACCGACATCGGCACGAACAGCCACGACATCGCCTATGCCGTGGCGCTTCAGTCGGATGGGAAAATCGTCGTCGCAGGCACCACCAATCCCGGCGGAAATAACACGAACTTTGCCCTCGTCCGCTACAACGCCGACGGCAGCCTCGACACCGGCTTTAATACCACCGGCAAGGTCATTACCGACTTCGCCGGCAGTCATGATGAGGCCCGCGCCATCGTTATCCAGGCAGATGGAAAAATCATCGTCGGCGGGGCGGGAAATCCAGCCAGTGGTGGGTTTGCAGAGTTCTTTGCTCTCGCTCGTTACAACACCAACGGCAGCCTCGACACCAGCTTCAATGGCAATGGAAAAGTGACGACGAACATAGGCACCAGAGGTGAACAAGGAAAAGCCATGGCTTTGCAGTCGGACGGCAAAATCATCCTGGCAGGCTACACCGATGGCGGTTCCAGCACGGGGAATGACTTTGCCGTGGTCCGCTACACCTCCGCCGGAGCTCTGGATACCAGCTTTGGCGGCACGGGCATCGTCACCACCATTCTCACCAATCAGAATGATGAGGCGAACGCTGTGATGGTGCAGGCAGATGGGAGGATCGTCCTCGCTGGTGGCGCTGACGGGGACTTTGCCATGGCGCGCTACTACTCTGATGGGACTCTGGACACCACCATCCTGGGCACAGGCAGCGTCAGGACGAACATCAACAGCCCCTACGAAGGTGCGAATGCCGTGGCCCAGCAACCGGATGGGAAAATCGTGCTGGCTGGGAACACGGGCGGACTCACCGGAGACATCGGTCTGGTGCGCTATCTCGCCACCTTAGCGTCCAACATCACCACCACCGCCTCTACCAATGTCACCAGCATCACCGCCACCATGAATGGCAGCGTGAACCCGAACGGCAATGCCACCACCGTGACCTTCGAGTATGGCCTCACGACGAGTTACGGCAGCAGCATCGCCGCAACGCTGGCACCTGTGTCCGGCAGCAACACTCTAGCTGTCAGTGCTTCACTCAGCGGTCTCACACCGGGAACGACCTACCATTACCGCCTCGTCGGGGCGAGCAGCGTGGGCACGACGAACGGGGACGACATGACCTTCACCACCGCCAGTTCACTCCATGTGCCAAGGAACCTGCTCACCTCCCTCTTCCCGCCTGACAGCGGGACGCAGACGAATGCACAGTTCGGCACCAGCGTGGCCGTGGATGGCATCTACACCGTCGTCGGCTCGCCGCTTGATGATGCGGGTGCCACAGACTCGGGTGTGGTGAAGGTATATCATACGAATACGGGAGCGTTGCTCCACACCATCGCCAATCCCGAGCCTGCATCAGGCGACCAGTTTGGTTTTAGTGTCAGTGTTTCTGGTGCAAGAGTTGTGGTCGGAGCCTGGCAGGACGACACGGGTGCGAGCAATGCTGGAAGCGCGTATGTGTATGATCTCAGCAGCGGCACTCCGACCCTTCCGAGCTTAGTTTTAAACAATCCCGCTCCAGCTTCTGCAGATCAATTCGGCAATTCGGTGAGCATTTCCGGGGGCAAGGTGGCAGTGGGGGCTTACACAGATGATGCGGGTGCTTCGAATGCTGGCAGTGCCTATGTGTATGATCTGGATGGCCCCAATCCTACCGTCCCCCTGCTCACACTGAACAATCCTTCACCTGCAACGGGAGACAGCTTTGGCTGGTCATTGGGTATCTCCGGCAGTCGTGTGATCATAGGTGTGCATGCAGATGACACGGGGGCGACGGATGCCGGCAGTGCCTACATCTATGATCTTCTTTCCGGCACTCCGCAGACGCCTGTGCATACGCTGAACTCTCCAGCGGCCACAGCCAATGACTTCTTTGGCTGGACTGTCGCCATCTCCGGCATGCGTGCTGTGGTGGGAGCCTATGGCGATGACACTGGTGCCTCCAACACAGGCAGAGCCTTTATCTATGATCTTGCCAGCGGGACTCCCTCTGCACCGGTTCATTCACTCAGTAACCCGGCACCTGCATCGTCGGACAATTTCGGCTACTCTGTTTTTATTTCCGGAACAAATGTCGTGGTGGGTGCCTATCGTGACGATGCTGGAGCTACGGACGCAGGCTCAGCCTATGTGTATGACCTCAC
Organism: uncultured Prosthecobacter sp.; assembly: GCA_964390165.1. Classification (GTDB taxonomy): domain Bacteria; phylum Verrucomicrobiota; class Verrucomicrobiia; order Verrucomicrobiales; family Verrucomicrobiaceae; genus Prosthecobacter. The sequence continues at coordinate 31,444 of CAYMHJ010000002.1, forward strand.
CAGCGGCACACCAGACCTGCCCGCCCATACACTCAACAATCCGGGTCCTATTCTGACGGACAGTTTCGGCAATGCTGTTTGCGCGTCAGGTTCTCGTATCGTCGTGGGAGCCAATCTCGATAATGCCGGTGCCACCGACGCTGGCAGCGCCTACATTTACGACCTCACCAGCGGCACGCCCACGGTGCCCACAGCTTCACTAAACAGCCCTGGCTCGTCCATTGATGACCGCTTCGGCATCGGCACGGCGATCAGCGGCACGCGCACGGTCATCGGGATGCCGCGTGATAAGACCGGAGCCAACAACACGGGCTCTGTCTATGTCTATGACAGCACCAGCGGCACGCCAGGCGTCCCCGTCTTCACGATCAATAACCCAAGCCCGGCGGCGGATGACAACTTTGGCAACGCCATGGCGGTTCAGGGCGACTTGGTGCTCGTCGGCACGCCCTTTGATGACACAGGCGCAACAAATTCAGGCATCGCCTATCTTTACAACCTGGGGAGCAGCACGCCCACCGTGCCCGTTTTGACTCTCACCAATCCGGTGCCGGGCGCGAATGACAACTTCGGCAACTCCGTGGCTCTGGAGGGCACCTTGCTCGTCATCGCCGCGCCAGAAGATGACACAGCGGGCACGGATACCGGCAGCGTCTATGTCTATGATCTGGCCAGCGCCACACCGAGCACTCCAGCCTTTGTGATCAACAATCCCAGCCCTAGCGGAGACGATAGCTTCGGCAGCACGGTGGGCATCTCCGGGCGGCGCATCGTCATCGCCGCCGTTTCGGATGATCCGAGCGGCATCGTGAATGCAGGCAGCGTTTATGCTTATGACCTGAACTCCGGCACGCCAACGGTGCCGGTGGCCGAGATCGGGAATCCACTGCCTGCCGCGAACGATAACTTCGGCTACCACGCTGGCATCAGCGGCACGCGCATCGTCGTCGGTGCATTGGCGGATGACACGCTCGCCACAGATGCCGGCAGTGCCTACATTTACGATCTCACCAGCGGCACACCGACGGTGCCGATCTACACGCTGCCAAATCCCACGCCCGTGGCCTCTGACAACTTCGGGCACAGCGTCGCCATCGCCGGGAACTGGGTCACGGTGGGAGCCTCGAATGACGGCACCGCCGCTACAGGCTCCGGCACGGCCTACTTCTACGATCTTAGCAGTGCCTCCCCGACCGTACCGCTGCAAACGCTGCCGAATCCCAACCCCAGCGCCAATGACGACTACGGCCTGATCATGGCGATGGACGGTCAGCGCTTTGTGGTCAGTGCGCCGTTCGATGACATGGTCGCCGTGGACAAAGGTGCATCCTATCTCTACGGCCCCAGCAGCACACCGCAGATTCAGGTGGCAGTGATCGACGGTACCATCCTCGCAGACGCCAGTTCCGTCGTGAACTTCGGCTACTCAGCGGATGGCCTCGGCGTGCAGAAAACCTTCCGCATCACCAATCTGGGCGGGGTCCCTCTCACCGGGCTGGCTTTGACGAAGTCGGGAGCGAATGCTTCCGATTTTGCCCTCGGCACTCCCGGCACCACTACCCTAGCGCCCGGTGCCAGCACGGTCTTCACCATCACCTTCAGCGCCTCCGCTGTCGCCGCCCGGCAGGCCAATCTGCACATCACCAGCAATGACCCGGACGAGTCGCCCTTTGATGTCACGCTAACTGGCTCACGGCTGGCTGGCAGCGTGGACCCGACGTATGATCCGCAGTTGGTCGGTGGAGTGGTGAATGCAGTGATCGAACTGCCCGACGGCAAGCTCATGATTGGGGGTAACTTCCGCAGCGTGAATGGGATCGAGCAGCCTACTCTCGCCAGACTTAACAGTGACGGGACAGTCGATACCAGCTTTGTCTCCTTCATCTCAGGCACTGTCTATGCCTTTGCCCGGCTGCCAGACGGCAAGCTGCTCGTAGGCGGCAGCTTCACCATGAATAGTGGCGGCAGTTCTCGGTCCCATCTGGCCCGGCTGAATACGGACGGCAGCTTGGATACCTCACTTCCTGCGGTTAGCTTGAACTCGTACATTCAGTCCATGGTGGTTGAGGCTGATGGAAAGATGGTGATTGGAGGATGGTTCACGACGGTCGCCGGACAGAGCCGCAATTACATCGCCCGCCTGAATGCGAATGGTAGCCTGGATCTAAGCTATGACCCGAATGCATCGAGTAATGTGGAGACCATGGATTTACAGTCAGACGGGAAAATCGTGATCGGGGGCCAGTTCTCAACTGTCAGTGGCATCACACGCAGTCGTATTGCCAGGATCAATACAGACGGCACGGTGGACGCTGGTTTTAATCCCAACGCTAACACCAGAGTCGATAAACTGGTGATCCAACCAGATGGAAAGATCCTTATGGGAGGGCTCTTCTCGACGGTGGGCGGGGTGGAACGCAACCGTATCGCACGCTTGAATGCGGATGGCAGCTTGGACAGTGGTTTCCTTCCCAATCTCAACAATACAGTCTTTGCTATCACTATCCAGTCTGACGGAAAAATCTTAGCAGGCGGAGATTTTACCACAGTGGCAGGGGGATTGAAACGGCAACGATTGGCACGTTTCAACAGCGACGGAAGTGTGGACAGCACATTCATAGCGGACTGTGATGACACGGTCGAAGATGTGATGGTGATGTCTGATGGCAGGATCGTGGTCGGTGGTGGCTTCAGCCGTGTGGCTGGGCAGTTCAGCCCGCTGCTGGCCATCTTGTCCTCCAGTGGCACGGTGCTTTCTGCGGGGACCACAGATTTGCGTGGCGGCAGCATTATGACTCAGAGCCTCATGGCAGGCGGAAAGCTTGTCATTGGGGGTTCCTTTTCGAGTGTGAATGAACTTCCCCTTACCCCGATAGCACGCCTGCTGCCATCGGGGATAGTGGACCATGTCTTTACCCCTCCTCTGTCATCCTCGGGATATACATACATCACTATATCACAGACTGACGGACGGCTGATTTACCAAGATAATAATACGGTGAGACGCCTGAATACAGACGGGAGTTTGGACAACAGCTTTTCCTCCTTCTCCACTACTTTTCCCATCAACGCTATGTCCATGCAGGCCGATGGAAAAATCCTGGTAGGTGGCAACTTCACAACTCTCTGGGGCCAGACGAGAAACAAACTGGCGCGGGTTAATGCCGACGGCACCTTGGACACAGGCTTCAACCCCAATCTAGGTGACAGTACTTCCAATGTGTATGCATTGGCTGTGCAGCCAGACGGCAAAATCCTGGTGGGTGGAACCTTCACGGCCGTAGGCGGGGTGACGCGTAACCGAATCGCTCGATTGAATGCGGATGGCAGCCTGGATACTGGCTTCGATCCTGGGGCAAACTCAACGATCTATGCTTTCCAAGTGCAGGCTGATGGCAAAATTCTGGTGGGCGGCGCTTTCACAACGATTGCAGGGATCAGTCGCAGTCGTCTGGCCCGATTGAACTCAAACGGCACCCTGGATGGCTTCGCGCCTCAGCCCAGCGGTACTGTTTATGCGCTCTCACTTCAAACCGATGGCAAGATTTGGGTCGGAGGTTCCTTCACCGTTAGCATCGGCGGCGGAAGCCGTAATCGGCTAGCTCGGCTGAATGCGGATGGCAGCTTGGATACCAGCATCTTTACGGATCTGAATGATGACGTTTATTCCCTGACTCAAACAGACGAAGGCGAGGTTTTGATCGGCGGTGCCTTTTCCCAGGCAAATGGAGTGGCGCGCACAGGACATGTCCGTCTGACGAACACGACCGCCATGCAGAGCCTCACGGCGAACAGCGCGGGCACCGCCGTGAGCTGGGTACGCTCTGGCAGCAGCCCGGAAGTAGATCGGGTGACTTTTGAAAGCAGCTTGGATGGCAGCACCTGGACGAGCTTGGGCAATGGCACTCGCACAACGAACGGCTGGCAACTCACCGGGCTAACTTTGCCATCAGGGCAGAGCTATCACATCCGTGCGCAAGGCATCCAGATGACCGGCGGCTATTATGGTGGAGACAGCTCCATCTATGAAACCACGGCCATCATTCCGGCCAGTGGAGGGGCGCAGCCGGAGATTAATGTTCAGCAGGCAGGACTACCGCTGACGGATGAGGTCAGTGCGACGGATTTCGGCAACCTGGAGTTAGGCACAGCACAGGAGCGTCAATTCGTTATTCTTAACACCGGCACGTCCGACCTCAGAGGCATCGCCGTGACTTTGGACGGACCCCATGCGGCGGATTATCGGTTCCGAACGGCACCTGCCACCGCACTGGCGGCAGGAGGGAATACCAACTTCATCCTGCGCTTTGAACCCACAGCTCCAGGACCACGACTAGCCAGGCTGCGCATCCACAGCAGTGATGCGGATGAGAACTCCTTCGACATCGCGCTCAGCGGTCATGCGCAGCTTGGCAGTGTGGCCTCGGGCATCGCGAATGTCGTAGGCGGTTATGCCCGCACGCTGGTGAAGCAGGCCGATGGGAAAATCTGGGTGGTGGGGAATTTTGATCAGATTGGCGGAGCGGTGCGCACGGACATCGCGCGGCTGAATGCGGATGGGACGCTGGACAGTAGCGTGAATCATACCAGCCTCCTGAGCTGGGTGGAGGTGGGGCTGATGCAGGCAGATGGGAAATTCCTCTTTGGAGGTGGGTTCTCGAGTGCTTTTGGCAATAACTTGCGCCGTCTGAATGCTGACGGCAGCCCGGATACCAGCTTCACGCCCGCTGCCGGTTCCACCATCAACGCTCTGGCGCAGCAGGCTGATGGGAAACTGCTCATCGGCGGTAGTTTCACCAGCCTCGGCGGGCAGACGCGGAATCGCATCGGGCGGCTGAATCTGGACGGCACGCTGGACACACCCTTCAATCCCGATTCCAACGGCACTGTCGAAACCATCCTGGTGCAGCCGGATGGCAAGATCCTTGTCGGCGGCAGCTTCACCACCATCGGCGGGGTGACGCGCAACCGCATCGCCCGGCTGAATGAGGATGGCACAGTGGATGCAGGCTATGATCCGAGTGCCAATGGCACGGTGGACATGATGCAGCGGAGAATGGATGGCAGCATCTTCGTGTCCGGCTCGTTCACCACCATCGGAGGGCAAACGCGTGGACGGATGGCCATCGTGAATGAGGACGGTTCGGTGACCTCCGCATTCGATCCGAATGCCAATGGCACGATCTCAGCCTTCGAAGTCTTGGGGGATGGCAGGATCTTGGTTAGCGGCTCCTTCACCACCCTTGACGGGGTGACAAGCAGCCGACTGGCACGCCTCAACAGTGATGGCACTCAGGACTACAGTTTCCTGGCGGATGTGAACGCCACGGTCACGGGGGTGACGGAAGTCACTGGTGGTAAAATCATGATCAGCGGTTCCTTCACCCAGGTGAATGGCATCACTCGAAATCGAGTCGCCCGGCTGAATACAGATGGCTCACTCGACACCACCCTCGATCCGAACTGCAACGGTGCCGCCATCATGGCAACGGTGCAGCAACCGGATGGAGGCATCCTGGTTGGCGGCTGGTTCACCCATGTGAATGATACTGCACGCTCCATGCTCGCGCGGGTACACGCCAATGGAGCCCTGGATTCAGGATTCAACCCAAACTCAAACGGGGAGATCTATTCCATGGCCCTGCAGCCGGATGGCATGATCCTCACCGGCGGGCTTTTCACCACCATCGGCGGGGCAGCTCGTAACCGCATCGCCAGACTTTATCCCGACGGAGCTCTGGACGTTGGGTTCAATCCAAATGCCAACGGAAATGTCTATGCCATCATCGTGGAGCCCTCCGGCAGCATCCTGCTCGGCGGCACATTCACCACCATCGGCGGCACCATTCGCAACCGCCTGGCGCGCATCACCTCTGCTGGTGTGCTGGATGCCAGCTTTGATCCGAACGTGAGCAGCTTTGTACGTTCGATGGCTCTCCAGCCAGATGGCAAAATCCTCATCGGGGGTGACTTCGCCACGGTGGGCGGCACTACGCGTAACCGACTGGCCCGACTGAATGCCGACGGCACTTTGGACACAGGCTTTAACCCGAACATCAACAGCGCCGTTTGGGGCGTGCAGACCGAGGCGGATGGCAAGATCTTGGTGAACGGTGAGTTCACCACCGTCGGCGGCATTCCCAGGGCAGGGCTGGCCCGGCTGAATACAGATGGCAGTCTGGACACGAGCCACAACACAGGCGCGAATGACGACGTGCTGGCCGTCTCCCGACAGGTGAATGGCAGTGCCGTCGTGGGTGGACGCTTTACCTCACTTTCCCGCGCAGGACTGGTTTCTCAGCGCAGCCGGATGGCGCTGCTCAATACGAGCGGGCAGGTGGATTTTGGCTTCGATCCATCGCCCGACTTTTCCACTTTCAGTCTTGCTGGTTCGGCAGATGGTCGGTCCCTCATGGGGGGCTTGCATGCCAATCTCGCCGGGACGCCGCAGCCGAAGCTGGTGCGTCTTTCTCATGCTCCCGCCATGCAGGCCCTGACCGCCCAGGCCGGAGGCAGTGTGGTGACGTGGGCACGGAGTGGCAGCGCGCCGGAAGTGGATCGCGTGACCTTTGAAAGCAGTGAGGACGGCTCAGTCTGGTCGAGCTTGGGCAATGGCACACGCATCAGCGCAGGCTGGCAGCTCACGGGGCTTAGCCTGCCAGCAGGTCACTCGTATGTGAGGGCACGCGGTTACCAGATGACCAGCGGTCACTTCGGTGGTGATGGTTCGGTGTATGAGCTGGTGCAGGACATCGCTCCTTCTGGAGCGGATGCGCCGGAGATAGCGCTGGAGCATCCGCTGAATACGGGGCTCGTCAGCGGCTCCACCACGCATGACTTTGGATCGGTGTCTGTGGTGGGCTCATCCACTCTGACCTACCATGTGCGTAATTCAGGAAGCGCGCCACTCACGGGGCTCGCCGTGACCTTCAGCGGAGCCAATGCGGGGGACTTCAGCGTCACCACGGCACCCCAGAGTCCGCTGGCATCAGGCGGCAGCACGACGTCCTTTGTCGTCCAGTTCTCCCCGAAAGGGGCGGGCTCGCGAACAGCGACGATGCAGGTTTGGAGCAATGATGCGGATGAATCCCCCTTCATCATCGACCTCACCGGGTTGGGCTTTGCCTCCACGCCCACTGCCACCACATTGCCTGCGACATTGATCCAAAGCAGCACCGCCCTGCTCAACGGCAGCGTCAGTGATCGCGGTGCCACGACGACGGTCAGTTTTGATTACGGCCTCACGACCAGTTACGGCTCCAACGTTGCCGCGACTCCCACGAGCCTCTCCGGGAACAGTTCCAGCGCCGTGACTGCCGCGATCTCCGGGCTGACACCTAGTACGACTTATCACTTCCGAGTACGGGCACAAAGCAGCGCTGGCGAGGCGCTGGGTGAGGACGCCACATTTACGACTTCAACCTTTAGTCCGGGCGAGGTGGATGTGGGCTATCTGCCCGGTGCAAGTGGTTGGGTTCGCACTGTGGCTTTCCAACCTGATGGTAAAATCCTTCTTGGCGGACAGTTTACCACGGTCGCGGGAGTGAGTCGTAATCGCATCGCCCGACTCAATGCCGACCGGACACTTGATGAAGGCTTCAATCCCAACGTGAATGGACAAGTCTTGGGGATCGTGTTGCTGGCAGATGGTCGGATGATCGTTCACGGGAGTTTTACCACGGTCGGGGGAGTGACTCGTAATCGTATCGTTCGCCTCAATGCTGATGGCAGCTTAGATGGCGGCTTCAATCCCAATGCGAACAATTCGATATGGAATGTGGTGGAACAGCCGGATGGGAGGCTTCTCGTCTGCGGTGATTTCACCACCATTGGTGGAGCGACGCGCAATCGTGTCGCAAGGCTGAATTCGGATGGCACTCTGGACAGCAGTTTTAACGCTGATTCAGGAGGCGTCGTGTACGCCCTCCACCTCCGGCCCGATGGCAAAATCCTCGTCGGGGGAGGCTTCAACATGATGGGCGGCCAGGTGCGGAACTCTTTCGCCCAGCTTAATCCTGATGGAACCTTGGCGGCAGGATTTGATATCAATGCCAACGGCTACTGCCTCTGTATCTGTCCCCAGGCAGATGGCAAAATCCTCATCGGTGGCGACTTCACCACGGTTGGTGGGGTCAGCCGTGGTCGTCTGGCAAGATTGAATGCCGACGGCAGTTTGGATACCGGTTATGTACCTCCAGCCTTCAATGCATGGGTGTCCTCGATCGCACCTCAAACCGATGGGAAAGTCCTCGTTGCTGGGAGCTTTACCAACGTCGGCGGAGTTGTGGCGAGACGCCTCGTCCGGCTGAATCCCGATGGCACAAGGGATGCGGCTTTCAGTGTCACGGTCGATTCAACCGTCGAAGCTGTGACGCAGTTCCCGGAAGGTGGCCTTTTCATCGGTGGAGTCTTCGACAACGTGAATGGCTACCCCATTTCCGAGTTAGCACGGCTGGTCATCGAGCCAGCGACGCAAACCTTGAACGTCGAGAGTGCCACCCGTGTGGAATGGCAGCGCGGCGGTGCTTCGATCGAAGCACAATCGGTCAGTTTTGAAGCCTCAAACGATGGGGGCAGCAGCTACACTTCGCTCGGCCAAGGCACCCGTATCTCCGGCGGCTGGGAACTCTCTGGCATTAATCTGCCAGCTTCCGGTCATGTGAGGGCTCGAGCCAGAATGCATAGTGGGGTGGCCAATGCCAGCATCGGGTATCTCGAAAGCATCCAGCCATTCTCCGGTCTCTCCGTGCCGGAAATTTCCGTCTTCACCGGAGCGAGCACCGCCCCAGCCAATGAGCGACAAGACAACGTGGGCACGGTGACTTTCCCCGACACCTCCCTCGGTGCGGTGAGTGCTGCGCAGACCTTCACGATTCAAAACACGGGCGCGGCCAGTCTCACGGGACTGGCGGTCAGCCTGAGTGTGTCGGGAGACTATCAGCTCACACAGCCAGTGCTCACCACGCTGGCACCTGGAGCCAGCACGACCTTTACGGTGACTTTCACGCCCACACTTCTTGGCACGCGGACGACCACACTCCAGATCACGAGCAATGACTTTGATGAAAGCACCTTCCGCATCCCGCTGAGCGGCATGGGTTCTGTCTTCATGAATGCGGATGACTTCGCCAGTCGCCTGAATCTCGGTTCGGCTGCCACGGTGGACATCTCCGGGTCCAATCGCAATGCCACGCTGGAGGCGGGTGAAAAGACACTCGGTGGCAGCATGGGGGCCTCTGTCTGGGCACAGTGGACCGCTCCGAGCACAGGCTGGGTAACGGTGCATACTGGCGGCAGCAAACTGAGCACCGTGCTGGCGCTCTACACGGGCGGCCCTGCGCTGGCAGATCTGCAGCTTCAGGGACACAGCGATAATGCTTTTAATGTCGGCATCGAAAACTTCTTCGGAATCCCTTATGGCGTATCTAAGCTGGTGTTTCTGGCGCAGGCAGGAACAACGTACCATCTGGCTGTCGGTGGTGTCAGTTATCACGGGGCTCCGCCCACAGGTGCCTTTGAGCTGCACATCGAGCCTGTGACTGTTCCTGCTGTGCGCCTCTCGAATGTGGTGGTCACTCCCACGCCTGTGGATGTGTCCAGTGCGGCACAGACGCTGACGGTTCGTGTCACGGTGGATTCGGATGAGCCTCTTTTTGATGAGCACACGCTGGGCTTCAGCCTGCGCCCGCCGCCGCGCGATGGAGGCTTCATCAGCTACTATCACGACATTGTGCTGACGGATCGAATTTCCGGCACAGATACGAGCGGTGTCTATGAGGTGCAGGTGGACATGCCACGCTACGTGGAGCCAGGCACTTGGCCGCTCATCTTTGACGTCTCTGTCGGCGGAGGCTTGCCCATGAGCTGGACGGCTCAGGGTGATGATGAACTCAGTGATGATTTTCTGATACCGGCCCCGACTGCCATGGGTGTCACGGTGGCGAACTCAGGCCCTGTCGATCAGGAAGCCCCGGTGCTGGTGAGTGTGAGCGGTGTGCCTGCCAGTGTGGATGTCCGCACTGCGGATGCGGTTTTCGATGTGGATGTCACCTTCACGGATAATCTCTCCGGCATGCCGCATGTGGGATTGTTCCTTGAAGGGGACGGTTCAGGCTACACTTCAGGTTCCACCCTGATCTCCGGTACGCCGACGAATGGCGTCTATCGAATCCAGTTCACGATTCCCCAGGGGACGGCGACGGGCACCTACTACCCAGTCTTTGACCTCACGGATGAGGCCGGAAACTTCATCAACTACAGCGATGGCGAGACACTCTTCTACTACTTCAGCAGCGCTCGCATCTCGCCGCCGGGGACAGATATAAAAATCCAGGTCACGGGCACGGATGCTGAGATCGGGGTGGAAGGTCCGGGCAATGTCGTACTGACCGACGGTGTCTCCAACGTGGACTTCGGCACTGCGCCGGTTCCTTTGGTGACGAGGAGCTATGACTTCTCCGACAGCCTGACATCAGAGTTCAGCCAGACATTCATCACCGGCACGGCCTCGGCACGGCAGATTGGCGGCGTGCTCCAGTTTCACACTTCAGGCACGAGCGGAGATGCACGTGCGGACTTCCGCCACCAGCACTTCCAGCCGCGCTATGATGAATCCTGGAGCGTCGAGGCGGAGCTGAAACTGCCTGCAGGCCTGGAGGATGCACAGACAGACTGGTGGCAGCAGACATTCGCCAATCTGACCGTGGGCCACGCGCGGCCTGATGGAACGCAGCACCGTTTGTTCGCGGGCATGGAGGTGGGTACAAGCGTGCGTTATGGCACGGCGCACACGACGCTGACCGATCCGGATGGCTCCACCTACTCCGTGGCTTATGGATCGAGCAAACAGACGACTTCAGAAACGGTGCTGGCGCGTGTAACCTTCGATGCAGCGACCAAAGTGCTCACGGCCTATGTTGATGGCTCCTTTATCTACGAGCAGGATCTGGATGTCATGAGCTGGGGCATGACAGCGGCGAGCACCTTCCAGATCGGGCTCGACTTCGAGACCAGAGCCGCCGCCGTGCCGCAGATATCACCGCTCACGGTGGATGCTTTCCGCGTCACACAGTTGACTTCTGAAAACTCGGAAAATATCACACTGCTGAATGACGGCTTCGTGACTCTGACCAAGTTGCGCACGGAGCTCAGCGGTGCCCATGCCGGGGACTTCATCCTGGGAGATCTGGGCAGCAATGGCTTTATCGACATCGGCGATTCATTGCCTCTGAACATCACCTTCAGGCCACAAGGCACCGGCCCACGCCAAGCCACGCTGCACATCTACAGCAATGACCCAGATGAGTCCCCCTTTGACATTCAGCTCACCGGCCAGGGCTCCACCGGGCTGCCCTCCGCAGTGACCGGCCAAGCCAGCGCCATCACACGCACATCAGCCACATTGAATGCGGTGGTCAATGATCAAGGCATCAGCACAAGTGTGTCCTTTGAGTATGGCCTGACTAACAGTTATGGCATCACACTTCCCGCCACGCCTGCCACGATCACGGGCGGCATCGCCCAGCCGGCGTCCGCCGCACTGACTGGACTCATACCGGGTAGCACCTACCACTACCGCGTGCGGGCCACGAACAACGCCGGCACGACCCTGGGCCAGAACCGCACCTTCACCACACCGCTCGTCGCCTCAGGTCTGCTAGATGCAAGCTTTGCCGGAGTAGTGAATGGGGAGGTCATCGCCATGGCCGTGCAGCCGGACGGGCGCATCATCGTCGCCGGTGACTTCAGCTTGGTGAATGGTTCGGCGCGGGCAGGCATCGCACGATTCATGGCCAATGGCGCGCTGGATGAAACCTTCAACCCCAGCGTCGGCGCGGGCATCGAGACGCTGGCGCTGCAAAGTGATGGCAAGATTTTGTTGGGCGGCTTCTTCACCACCGCAGGCGGACAGACGCGCAACCGCATCGCACGACTGAATGCCGATGGCTCTCTCGACACCGCGTTTAATCCCAATGTGGATGGTCCGGTGAACGCCATCTCGCTCATGCCCGATGGTCGTATCTTCATCGGCGGACTCTTCACCCAGGTGGGAGGGCAGGCGCGTGTGAACATCGCCCGTCTTCATGACGACGGCAGCGTGGGCGGTTTTGATACAGGCTTCTTCGGCTACACGCTTTCGGGTGAGGTGGAGAGCATCGCCCTCCAGCCGGACGGGAAGATCATCGTCGGTGGCAGCTTTACCTCAGCGGGGGCCAGCAACCGCGTGGCAAGGATACATACAGATGGATCACTCGACACCACTTTCACCGCGAGCGTGGATGATCGCGTGCTGGCGCTGGCTCTCCAGCCGGATGGCAAAGTACTCCTCGGAGGTGACTTCAGTCTCGTCAATGGCACCTCCCGCCAGCAGCTCGCGCGACTGAACGCGAATGGCACGCTCGACACGGCCTTTGACGCTGGTCTCGCCTATCAGAGCGGTGCGCAGCCTGCACGAGTCAGTAGCATCACGCTCCAGGCTGATGGAGACATCTTCATCGCGGGCCTCTTCACCGAAGCTGGTGGAGCCACGCGGCACAGCATCGCCCGGCTTCGTCCAAATGGCACGGCGGACACTGACTTCACTGGTCCTGCAGGTGCCTTTTCACTCACAGGAGTCATACTCCAGTCGGATGGCCGGGTGCTCGTCGGAGGTGGGGTCAGCCCCACCAGCGGTTTCGGGCGTTTAGCCAACGAAGCCGTCACCCAGACACTGGCGGCCACGAGCGCCAGCAGCGTGCAGTGGCTACGTGGTGGCGCAGCCCCGGAGGCGCAGGCGGTGAACTTCGAGCTTTCCACCAATGGCGGCGGCACCTGGACTCCGCTCGGCCAGGGCGCGCGCATTAGCGGCGGCTGGGAGCTGACAGGTCTCACCCTGCCGGGCAGCGGCCAGCTCCGCGCCACCGCACGCATTGTCGGCGGATACACCTCCGCCTCATCGGGACTCGTGCGCAGCACCGTGAGTTACTCCGGCCTGCCCGTGGCGGACATCGCCGTCTTCAATGGCAGCGGCACCGCGCCGATGAATGAGCGCGTGGACAATACGAGCTTCGACATCGGACCGCTTCTCCTCGGCACCAGCACCACGCGCACCTTCACCCTCCGCAATGCGGGCAGCCTCACACTTGGCAGCATCGCTGTGGCGATGAGTGGAACGGGAGAGTTCAGTTTCACCAGCCCTGCCGTCACCACACTCGCCGCAGGTGGCACGACGAGCTTCACCGTCAGCTTTTCCCCCACGACCACAGGCGTGCAGACGCGCACGGTTTTGATCACCAGCACGGACACTGATGAAAGCCCCTTTGAAATCCTCCTCACCGGCCACGGGCAACTCCCACCCGACATCACCGGCCAGCCGACCTCCGCCCTGGTGGGTCTCGGTCAGCCGCTGAATCTCAGCACCACCGCCACTGGCACCGCTTTGCAGTATGAATGGATGCGCAATGGCGTGCTCATCCCCGGCAGCAATGCCGCCACCTTTGCCATCCCCGCAGCCACACTGGGGCACGTCGGCGAGTGGCAGGTGCGTGTGTTCAATGGCGTCGGCAGCGTGCTCAGCCAGATCGTGAATGTCGGCGTCGTCGATCTCTCCACTCGCAGTCTGGGCATCGAGGAGGGGCAAACACTCGTGCTGCAAGTGGCTGCCGGAGCACCTCAGGCCACCTATCGTTGGTTGCGCGGAGGTGTCGCCATTCCGCGCGGCATCAATCCCGAGACTCTTCTCGTGCTCCCGGGCATCGCTGCGGATGAAGCCGGACATTACAGCCTGCAAGTCAGCATGATTAATCCGCAGAACCCAGGCACGCCGATGATCCTGAGCAGCGGTGCCGTCAGCGTGGTCGTCAATCCGAGCTCCACGGGCAGCACGACGCGCGTTTTGCAAAAGCCCGTGCTGAGCACCTTCGCGCCTGGACCATGGATCGCCGGAGGTGAAGTCCGCGAGAGCATCAGTGCTCAACGTTCACCGACGAGCTTCACCGTCAAAGGTCTGCCGCCCGGAGTGAAGCTGAATCCCAAAACAGGTCAGCTCAGCGGGCGCCCTACCGTCATCCTACAAACACCGAAACGCTACACACTCACGATCACCGCGAGCAATGCCGCAGGCACCAGCGCACCGCTGCACACCAGCGTCGTCGTGCAGCCGCTGCCGGGTTACACGGTGGGGAATTACCATGGGCTCATCGCTCGGGATGAAACGATCAATGCCGGTCATGGTGGTCGCATCACTCTCACGGTTTCAGCACTGGGCGCAGTGAGTGGAAAGCTCACCCTCGGTGCTTCGATGCATAGCTTTACAGGCAGTATCGATCATGTCGAACTAGGCAGGGATGTGACTGCCACTTTGATGGTTAAACGCAGCCGACCACAGAATGCCCTCACTCTGAATTGTACCTTCCACCGCCTCACCGGTGAACTCACGGGCCAGATCGGTGGAGTCGAGGTTCATGCCTGGTATCAGGCCGCCGAGGCCGGCACTCTCACCGGCAGGCACAGCCTCACGCTGACTCCCGAATTCAGCAGCGGCGCTAAGATTCCGCAGACTCTGGGAAGCCTGCGCCTGACCGTGACGGGCAAAGCCGGAGCTTCTTGGGCGGGCCGTCTTGGCGATGGCACGGGGATCACCGGAAGCAGTGGCCTCGGCATACGGAACAGCGTGCCGGTGAACCAGTTCAATACAACGAAGAAGAGCAGCCTTCAGGGCTGGCTGGAGTTCACTCGCGAACCCACCAACATTAGCGGCCAGCTCGACTGGCTGAGTCGCTCCCCGACCTCGCCTTTCCCGCTGCATGTCCTGGAGGCCACAGCTTCGGATTGATCCACGCTTTCGGGTCTGATGAAAAAAGTTTCGCACCCCCTGTAACTCCCAACGAGTTTTCCGCTACAAGCCCAAACGCCTGCCCTTCTCTCTCCCATGTCGCTCCATCTCCGCACCACTTCCATTCTTCTTCTCCTGACTCTCGCGGGCTGTGAAACGACACCTACCGGAGATCCCACGGATCTGGATGGGCCGATGTTCGGCACGAAGAAGGACACCAGCTTTTACATGATGCCCGAGACGGGAGATCTCCGCCTGCGTGACGTCGCCACCGTCGCCCGCGTCATCCGCAAGCACCGCACTCTCGCCGCTGCTGAAAAAGAACTCCTCCGCCGCTCTGCGCAGATGAAGTTCAATGGCCTCATCACCTTGGAGATTCAGCGTTTGGAGCCGAAGTATGAACCGCTGAAGCGTGCCGCACGCCGAAGCCTGCCGCCCGAGCAGGCCCGGAGAAAAGTCGCTGAGATCGAGCGTGCCCAGCAGCAGGAGGCACTGAAAAACATCGCCGCGCGCATGGGTGAAAGCATCGCCCTCCCCGTCTCCAGCGGAGCCAACAAATCCCTCATGGCCTTCGCCAGTGTGGACAATGGCCGCGTCGAAGTCGCTGATGCGCTCTACGAGGTCGATGTCCCCATCGCGAAGCTGCCCGCGAAGTCCACCATCTCTGGCCCGAAGGGCGAAGTCGCCGCGCTTCTCACGGACGACGCCATCGATCTCCCTCTTTCCCCAGGCAATCCCTGATCCGCTTAGCACATGGACACCGGCACCACTCGCATCATCACCAAAAACCAGCCCACGGAGGAAAAAGACGCCGCCGTGCTTTTTAGCATCGCGCTGGAAGATGAGCTGCCGCCCGATCCTGACAGTACCATCATCATGCAGCCCGGCATGATGCCGCAAAAAAAAGTCGGTGAAGGTACGGGAGACTACATCGGCCGCTATTGTCTGAAGGAAGTCCTCGGCGAGGGTGGCTTCGGTCTCGTCTGGCGGGCGGAGCAGTATGAACCCATCCGCCGCGAGGTCGCGCTAAAGGTCATCAAAGCTGGCATGGCCAGCCAGGAGATCATCGCCCGTTTCGATGCCGAACGGCAGGCGCTAGCGCTGATGGATCATCCAAACATCGCGCGCGTGCTCGATGCCGGGGCCACGGATTCGGGGCACCCCTACTTTGTCATGGAGCTGGTCAAAGGCCCCCCGATCACCCGCTATTGCGACGCCAAACGTCTCACCGTCCGCCAGAGGCTCGAACTCTTCATGTCCGTGTGTCAGGCCGTGCAGCACGCGCATCAGAAGGCCATCCTCCATCGCGACTTAAAGCCCTCCAATATCCTCGTCACCGAGATCGACGACAAGCCCGTGCCCATGGTCATCGACTTCGGCATCGCCAAAGCTCTCGGTGCGCAGACCTCCGCCGCTTTTAGCAACGACCTCGTGCAGACCATGCAGGGCGTCATCATCGGCACGCCGCAATACATGAGCCCCGAGCAGGCCGGGCTCGGCGGGCTCGATGTCGATACCCGCAGCGACATCTACAGCCTCGGCGTCATCCTTTACGAACTCCTCACCGGCGAGACTCCACTGCCCTTCGAGATCGTCCACAAATCCCCCATTGATGAAGTGCTCCGCCACATCCGCGAAGAAGATGCGAAGCGTCCCAGCAGCCGCCTCATTCATCTCACCGAAAAGACACGCAGCACCGCCGAACTCCGCCACACCCAGGTCCCGCGCCTCACGCAGGCACTGAAGCGAGACCTCGACTGGATCGTCCTCCGCGCTCTCGAAAAAGACCGCGAACGCCGCTACGAGACCGCCACCAGCCTGATGCTCGACATCATGCGTTATCTGAATGACGAGCCCGTCTCAGCCACGCCGCCCAGCGTCGCCTACCGCTTCATGAAGATGGTTCGCCGTCATCGGAAAAGCATGGCCGCCGCCGCCGCCATCCTGCTTTCCCTCATCTTCGGACTCGCCGGCACCACTTATGCTTTGCAGCGTGAAAAAGCCGCGCTGGCCCGCGAAGCCATCGAGCGTCAGGCCGCAGAAGTCGCACGCACTCAGGCCGAGAAAGCCCAGCATGAGGAAGCTGCCGCACGAGTCATCGCCGAGGAACGCCGCAAAGAGGCCGAAGCCGCACGCAAGCTCGCCGACGAGCGCAAAGTCGAAGCCGAAGCCTCTGCGAAGGCCGAACGCCAGGCCAAAGAGATGGCCGCCAATGCTCGAGACAAAGCCGAGGCGCTGATCGAGGACATGCTCATCGACCTTCGTGGGAAACTCGTCCCGCTCGGCCGCACCACGCTGCTCGCCAGCGTCGCGGAATCAGCAGAGAAATACTTCGCCGATCTCCCCGAAGCATCGCTCACCGATGATCAGTGGCGGAAGCGGGCAATGATCGGCGAGTTTCGCGGCATGATCGCCCTCAGTCGTGGGGATAAAAAGTCAGCCCAAACCAAATTTGAGGCCGCTCTAGCCATCCTCAGTCGCCGTGTTCAGGAGCAGCCTGAAAACGTCGGCCGTCTACGCGATCTCGCCGTCGCCAGCCAGGGCGTCGGCGTCAGTTATGAAGAAAGCGGCCAGCACGCCGAAGCACGCCGCATGTTCACCCGCCAGCTCGAACTGCTGGAGAAAAGCCGCCGCCTGCCCGGCAAGAGCGGGCTCATCACCCGCGATCTCGCCACTGCCCATGCCGCGCTCGCACGCATCGAGATCCATGATGAACACTGGGACGTTGCGAAGACTCACTCCGCCCAAGCGCTCGCTCTTTATGAAAAGGAACTCGCCGCCTCTCCCTCGAACGCCATGCTCCAGCGGGACTACGCCACCGCCTTGGAACAGCAGGCGCGACTTCAGCAGCAAACCAAAGATGCCGCCGCAGTCCTGAAGTCTCTCGAACTTGCCCTCGACCTCCGTCGCTGTGTCGTCGCCGCTGGGGCGCAGGATTCAGCCTACCAGCGCCAGCTCGGCGTCACGCTGGAGCTTTTGGCCGATGCCCTTCAGGCGCAAAACCTCACGCCTGATGCACTCAGGCATTTCCGCGAGCGCCTCGAAATCGCCACCAGCCTAGCCAAAGCAGATCCGCTGGATGCCACCCTGCAAGCCGACCTCGTTTCCGCTCACGAGCACCTCGCCGCTGCCGTGGAAACGCAGAAGGACTGGAGCACGGCTCTGCCGCATCGTTTGGCCGTCGTCCAGATCTGCAAAGACCGCGCCCGCGCTGATCCCAATGATGTCGAAGCCCTCGCCGACGTCGCCGAAGCTCAGCACCACCTCGTGCGCATCCTCATTGCCTCTGGTGACACCGCCCAGATCCCCGCCGCCATCAAGACGCTCGACCAGGCCCACGCCATCCTCGAACAGCTCGATCAGGCAGGCCAGGGCAAGGTCGTGAAACCCGCCGTGCGCGAATCCATCGGTCAGGCGCGCGAGGCGCTTGCCCGGCTCAAGACCAAAGGCTAAGGGCGGACATGCCCCGCATCCTCGCCATCGACCACGGCACCGTGCGCATCGGACTCGCGCTGAGCGACGAGATGGAGCTCGTGGCCAGCCCCTTTAAAACGATCGACTCCCGACCGGAGGCCGAGCACGAGATCGTCCAGATCGTGAAGCAGAAAAAGATCGGGAAAGTCGTCATCGGCATGCCCTTCCACATGAACGGGCAGAAGGGCGATGCCACCGGGCGAGTGGAGAAATTCGCCAGTCTGCTGGGCAAGGCCCTGGATCACGAGGTGCCCATCGAGTTCGTCGATGAACGGCTCTCCTCCGTCGAAGCTGAAGCCTCGCTTTCCCGCGCCGGCATCACAGGCAAGCACGAGCGAAATCAGCTCGTCGATCAGCTCGCCGCCGTGGTCATTTTGCAGGAATACCTCAACCAACAGCGCGGCCCCGAAGGCTACCTGCTCCCCGACAACGCATTTGAAATGGAATGGACCGATGAGCCCAAGCGACGTCGAAAGTAAGCTCGGCCTGAATCGAGGTGCCGCTCCGGGCTTCAAGCGCCTGCGGCTCACTGTCGCGTATTGCGGCACGCCCTGGCGTGGCTGGCAGAGTCAGGAAGGCGGTGGTGCCATCCAGGACGAGCTGAACGCCGCTTTTCTCAAAGCCATCCGCGTCGTCACCAGCGTGCAGGGAAGTGGGCGCACGGATGCTGGTGTCCACGCGCTGGGCCAGGTGGCGCACTGCGATGTGCCCGACTCTCTGCGTCTGAGCCCCGAGTCCTGGATCAGTGCGCTTAATGCCTGCCTGCCACTCACCATCCGCATCACCGAGGTGAGCTTTCCTGAGCCAACTTTTCATTCGCGGTTCGATGCCGTGGGTAAGATCTACCGCTACCGCCTCTGGAAACAGCCCATGCTGTCCCCCTTCGAGGCGGACCGCGCCTGGCATGTCTATGGCAAGCTCGACATGGATCTCCTCCGCGACTGCACGCAGATGCTCGTCGGTACGCACAACTTCGTCCGCCTCTCCGCCAATCGCGGAGACATGCCGGAGACCGTCCGCCGCGCCATGCCCGAGAAGACCACGCGCACCATCCACCGCGCTGAAATCACGGAGAAAGACGGCGTCATCGAGCTCGAGTTCGAGGGGAATGGCTTCCTTTATAAAATGGTGCGCATGATCACCGGCACCCTCGTCCACGTCGCCCGTGGACGAGCCACACGGGACTGGTTTGCCGATGTGCTGAGCAATCCCCAAGATCCACAAAGCAACCAAACCGCGCCTTCCTGCGGCCTCTACCTCGTCCGCGTGCTCTACCCGGAGCCCGCCGCCGCCTTTGACACCCCGCCGCTCCTGCGGTAAAGCCCGCGCCTCATGTCTGAAAAGCGTCAATTCTTCGGCACCGATGGCGTCCGCGCCGTGGCCAATCGTCATCCCATGTCCCCCGAGTTCGTCATGCGTCTCGGCCAGGCCGCCGCCGCCGTGCTCGGTGGTCAAAGCGATGGCGGTGAGCGCCCGTGCTGCATCATCGGTCGTGACACCCGCGCTTCCGGCGAGATGCTGGAGGCCGCGCTGATCGCCGGGCTGAACTCCTGCGGAGTCGATGTCGTGCTCGCGGGCATGGTCCCCACGCCCACGGTCGCCATGCTTGCGGCACAAACTGGGGCCAACTTCGGCGTCATCGTCAGCGCCTCGCACAACCCTTTCCAGGACAACGGCATCAAGTTCGTCCACGGCAACGGCCGCAAGCTCAATGACAAGACCGAGATCGCCATCGAGAAGATCGTGCTCGGTGAAACCGCCGAATCTCCGCGCCCCGAAGGCCGTGGCATCGGTCGTGTCAGCCGCATGAGTGATGCCGTGGATCGTTATGTGGCTCATGCCGTTTCCAGCATGGGAGGCGTCCGCCTCGATGGCATGAGAGTCGCGCTGGATAACGCCCACGGCGCCTCCTCTTTCACCAGCGCTGCCGCGCTTGAGCAGCTCGGCGCGGACGTGCAGGTCTTCCACAGCGAGCCGGATGGTTTTAACATCAACGAAGAGTGCGGCTGCACTCACAGCGAGGAGCTGGAGCGTCTCGTCCGTCAAAGCCAGGCGCTGGCAGGCATCGCGCATGATGGCGACGCTGACCGCATCGCCCTTTGTGATGAAGAAGCCATCGCCCTCGATGGCGACGAACTCATGGCCATCGCTGCCGAATCCATGCTGCGCAAAGGCACGCTGAAGCACAACACCGTGGCCGTCACCATCATGAGCAACTACGGGCTCGATGACCTCGTCTCCCGCCTCGGTGGTCGCGTCCTCCGCACGAATGTAGGTGATCGCTACGTGCTCGAAGAGATGCACGCTCGCGGTCTGAACTTCGGCGGCGAGCAGAGCGGCCACATCATCTTTGGTGACTGGGCCACGACTGGCGACGGCCTCATCGCCGGCCTGCAAGTGCTGCGCATCATGAAGGAAACCGGCGAGCCGCTCAGCCAGCTCCGCAAGTGCCTGAAAAAATTCCCCCAGGCCGCGCGCAACCTCCGCGTTCGCTCGAAGCCCCCTGCCGAGGAACTCAAAGACGCTCAGAAGATCATCAAGGAAACCGAGAAGAAGCTCGGCGACTATGGCCGCGTTCTCCTCCGCTACTCCGGCACCGAGTCCCTTATCCGCCTCCTCATCGAGGGGCGTGATGTCGAGTATCTCGAAGCTCAGGCGGACAAGATCTCCTCCGCGATCCTGGCGCAGATTGGTTGATGCCTCGGCTCAGCCTTTTCGCTGTGCCCATTTCCGCCCACTTGCCAGAGCGGCAAGCGTTTCCTGGAGCCGTCGTTCGATGGTTTCGGGCTGCTTCGCGGTGCTGATCCAGACCTTGTATTCGCGCTGGCAGGTCTTGCTCATCTTCTCGAAACCCGCTGCCGCAGCCTTGTTTTTCTTCAGAGCCTTGGCCAGCACCTCCGGCATCGGCCATTCCTCGCGCTGGACCTTTGGCGGTGGTGACAGATCGGGCGTGGCATCGAGCTGGACGGCCGCATGGAGCAACTGCCTCAGCGCCTGTGGATCGAGTTCATCCAGCGAAGTCACACGAATGCTCAAAATGCTCGTATTGCCCTCGCCACCCGTGAAGAGCACTGTGGATTCACGAAGCTCCGTGCCGCGAAAGAAGCTGATGCCGAGGTGGTTCTTGCAGGCGCTGAGCCCGCACACCAGCTTCCGCCCGCTGAAGCAGAGCATGTTCCATTTGATCGACTCCGTCAGATCCGGCTCCCAACGCATGACCCACTCCCGCACCTGCTCCGCCAAAGCGTTGGAGAAGGCCGGGGCGTTTTCGATCCATTCATCAGGATCTCGGGTCTTGGCGCGGGAGCAGTCCATGGGGGTGATTCAAAACAGCGGCAATTCATCAGGCAAGAGCCTGTCAGGGAAAGTCTTTCTGGCGCAGCAACTCCGCCACCTGTCGCACCCTGAGGTAAGGATCATGGCAGGCCCGCTCCAGAGTGGCCCGCAACTTCGGACGGTCTTTGAGGGCTGCATCGTCGATCCAGCCGTTCATGAAGCCGTCGTCCGGACCATCACCAGGTCTGGTTTTGCGATTCCGCTCTGCATTGAAAAAATGCTCAGCAGCGACTCTCTTATCACCGCCGATGGCAAGTGCGGTGGCTCCCTGAAGGCTCAGCACCCGGTAGCCTTTCTCCTCACGCACCAGCACCGGACCAGAGAAAGCTAAGTTGCGCGCCGGAGGCAGCCGTGAGATTTCTTTGAGCTGTGTTTCGCATTGCTGGCAGAGCTTCTTTTGTGTCACAGGATCGCGACCGGTCAGCAGCCGGGCCACATGTATGGCAACGTTCGCCTGCATCAGGCATCCCTGCGTCGTGCAGTGCAGATCCTTCGCATGACTTGTGCGTTCAGCCAGACCGAGAAGGTGCCCCGCCTCATGCTGGATCAACTGCTCGTTCACCCATCGGGCCCAAAATGGCATGTAAGCGCGGTTCACAAAGATCGCCGCCGGGTAAGGCAGCAGCTCGGCATGGGCCTTCGCCCTCGCAGCCTCCTTTTCGCAACCGAGGCGGCCATCGTAATACAGCACATAAAGGTAGGCCGGAGAGGGTTCGCTGGATGGCGGGCCACTCATCCATGAGCGAGCCAGCTCACGCCGGGACAGCCCGCGTGCCTCCTTTTTAGAAATCACGCTGCTCTGGCAGATCTGGATGCCGCGCGGCTTGTCACAATGCACCTCCAAAAAGCCCCCCAGAGCCTGCAGCTCCATTTTGGAAGGCTCACATCCCGCGACCGCATCCACCTCCACATAGAGCCGGTCATGCGGAGCCGATTTGAGATAAAGCAGGCTAGGCTTCCAAAAAGACAGGGCATCTTGATCTGGCGACTTCGACGCCTCCTTTGGAGAAACACAGCCCACGCAGGCCAGCAGCGGTAGGAGAAGGATAAGGCGCAAGATCATGAGATAAGCCGAAGGCGATTCAATCGCCCCAGCCCCTCCGGGACAATCCCAAAATCCTTGAGAATGGCATTTGTTATATCCGTCGCCACCTCTCAGCGGCTAAAAACGGATCACGCATACGCCGTAGTCCAGCAGCGGCCTTCCGGTGCCGGTGGTCTGGCGGAAGCGTTGCGGGATCTGGTAATACTGTGCCCGACCATCCGCATTCTCCGGCCTGACCAACTGCACCGCGCCTCGTGCCTTCAGCAGCCGCATGTGCTTCGCCATGTTGTCGTGAGAGACCTGCACCTTCTTGGAGAGGTCCAGCGGCGTCAGATACAACCCGTCGCCAGCGTGCGCAGCGCCTCATACCGCACCGGGTCGGCGATCGCCTCCAGCAGGCGCACCGGATTCGGAAACTCCGCCACCGGAACCGGCAGCGCAGGGTCAGGAGGAGCTTTGGATGAGTTCCCAGTCCATAGATCAAGCCACAGTTGCAGTCAAAGTTGTCGGTGATAGCCTTTCCTACATGAGCACCAAACAGCAAACCTTGTCCTGGCTTGCCGAGCTACCGGAGGATTCGTCAGCTTGGCGTGAGCTGCACGACGATGCCCGTCTGCTTCGGGACATCGCGGAGGCGGAGGCGGATGTACGGAACGGGCGAGAACGTCCTTTGTCGGAAGCGCGGGAACTCTTGGAACAAAAATGGACTCAACGCCGTTCCAAGTCCGCCTGACTGATTCGGCGCTGAACGATCTCCATGAGATCGACGACTACTGGTTCCAGCATGGCGAGCCAGAACGCGGCGAGCAGTATGTCCGCAACCTCATCGACACAGCAGAGGCAGAACTCTCATCACCCCTACGAGCACAAAGCGGCTGCCCGGTACGAGTCGCGATCCTGCCAGACACACGAGAAATCCTGGTCTTCAAAGGCAGCTACAAAATCATCTACCGGATCGATGTGTCCGAGAACGTAGTTCATGTCCTCCGCTTCTGGCACAGCCACCGAGATGAACTGGATCTAGGCGAAGCCTGAATGCTAAGTGACCTTGGCGCATAGTTGCAGTTTGGCGTAGCTACCTAATGCGCCTCCGGCTTTCGATGCCAATGCCCTCGAAGCTTGCATCTTTCGTATTGGAAAACTATTCTCAGTCCATGAGCACGGTCGCCCAAATTGAAGCCGCCATTCTGGAATTGCCGCAGGATAGCTTTCTGGAGCTTTTCGAACGACTGGCTGTGCAGCGTGACGCCATCGAGTATGAGTCCCCAGAGCTGGAGGCAGAGCTGCTCAAGGCAGCCGATGGGCCATGGCATCCGGTGGATGATGCATTCTGGGATTCGATCCGCCAAAGCTGGCCTTCCCATCAAAAAGCCGACCAATGCCAAGGTTGAACATCCAGAGTTCACCAGATGCGAAGGAGGATATTCGACTCCAGACGAGTTGGTATGATGAACATGCGGGCACGGACATCGCTGAGCGTTATGTGTCGTCGTTCATGGAGACGGTAAATTCTCTCAGGCAGTCAGCCTGACTTGGGCCGCATCTGCCACTTTCGCAGCCGCAAGCTCGCCAACTTGCGCTGCAGCCGCATGGAAGGTGCTTTCGGAAAGCATCTCATCTTCTACCGACTCTACGACGACACCTTGTATGTTTTCCGAGTGCTCCACGGCATGCGCGATCTACCCCGGCGTCTGCTTGATCCGCCTGGGGCGGAGTGAATCTTTTCAGTCTGAGGGAAGCTGCACAAAGGCTTCACCGGAGTGTAGCCTCTGCACCAGCAGCTTCGTGCAGTGGGAATACAGCTCATAGCGTGGTGTGTCGTCCGGGAGATAGTAGATGATGGAGGGATTCCAAGAACTTCCCAATGCATGATTGATCTCCACCGCTGCATTCAAAACGGCTTTCATCAGCTTCGCAGGATCAATCTCATGCTGTGAATTTGAGACTGGCCGAAGTGCAATGATGAAGGGTTCTAGGACATGATCCTGAACAAACGTGATCTGTAGGGACAGATGAGCTGGCCCAGTGATGTAGTTCACGCCGTGAGCATTCTCTTTTTGGAAGAAAAACGGCATGAGAGTAGAGCGGTAGATTACTTCCTCACTACCACCGGCAGAGCCTTCTCAAGCGCTGCGAGGATGCGATTATGCGTGGCATCGACTTCGGGGGTTTCGAGGGTTTTGTCGGGGGCTCGGTAGGTGAGGGTCCAGGCCAAGGATTTGCGGTCGGCGGCGAGTTTGGTGCCGGTGGGGTCGGTGAAGACGTCGAAGAGGGCGGTGCTGATGAGCAGGGGCTCTTTGATGCCGTTGAAGAAGGCGGCGACTTTGGCGTTCGGCACGTCGGCGGGGAGCTCGAAGGCGACGTCGCGGGTCATGCCGGGGAAGCGGGGGAGGTCGGTGAACTTGGCGGGGCCGGTGCTGCCTTGGCGCAGGGCGCTGAGCAGGAGTTCGCAGACATAGACGGGGTCGCGGGCATCGAGCTGACGGGCGCGGGCGGGGTGGAGCTGGGCGATCCAGCCGAGGACGCGGTTGCCGGCCTTCAGCTCGCTGTGGAGCAGGAAGGTGCCGTTGTCCTTGAGTGGCTTGATTTCGACGGAGGAGACGCCGGGGAGGTTTTCGACGAGGCCGCGCAGGTCGAAGATGTCGGCGGCTTTGGGCACGCGGGCATGCCAGGAGCTGGGTGAAACTGGGCCGCTGAGCAGGATGGCGAGGCGCTCTTCTTCGCGGACCATGCCGTTGGGCATCTTCAGGAAGACGCGGCCGATTTCGAAGAGGCGGAGGCGGTCGGCACCTTGGCGGATGTTCAGCGCGGCGCTGGCGAGCAGGCCGGGGACGATGCTGGGGCGCAGGGTGGTGTGGTCTTCGCTGAGCGGGTTCTTCAATGCCGCGAGACCACCGGTGGGGTTGCCGAGGGCATCGTTGGTTTGCGGTGTGGAGATGAGGCGGAGGGTCTGGGCTTCGTTGAAGCCGCGATTTGCCAAGGCCTGCCGGAGCTGCATGGCGTGGTCGTAGAGGCGGTCGGTGGCATCACCTTGGGCGAAGGTGGCGGTGAACTTGGCGGGCACGCGGTCGAGTCCGATGACGCGGGCGACTTCTTCGACGAGATCGACGCTGCGGAGGAGGTCGAGGCGGTAGCTGGGGATGGTCCAGGAGGTGCCGTTTTGGGTCAAACCGAGCTTGGTGAGGATGGCGTGGGCTTCTTCGATCTTGAAGCCGTCGATGCCGAGGAGTTTCTGCGCGCGGGCTTCATCGAAAACGATGTCGCTGACGAGCTGCGGGGCTTCGCCAGCGATCTTGAGTTCAGGTTCGGCGGTACCTCCGGCGAGTTCCAAGATGAGCTTGGTGGCGAGATCGCTGCCGCCGTGGACCTGATGCGGGTCGATGCCGCGCTCGAAGCGGTAGCTGGAGTCGGAATGCAGCGTGAGGCGGCGGGCGGTGCGGCGGATGTTGCTCGGGGTGAAGTAGGCGCTTTCCAAAAGGATGTTCGTGCTGCCTTCGACGACGCCGGTTTCTTCACCGCCCATGACGCCGGCGATGGCGACGGGGCGGGCATTGTCGGCGATGACGAGGTCTTCGGTGAGCAAGGCGTATTCCTGGCCGTCGAGAGCGAGGATCTTTTCGCCTTCTTTGGCGCGGCGGACGGTGATGCCGCCCTGGAGTTTATCGAGGTCAAAGGCGTGCAGGCTCTGGCCCATCTCCATCATCACATAGTTGGTGATATCGACGATGTTGTTGATGGGGCGTAGGCCGATGCTTTCGAGGCGGCTTTTGAGCCAGGCTGGGCTGGGGCCGACTTTGACGCCTTTGATGACGCGGGCGGTGTAGTAGGGGCAGCCGTCGGTGGCTTCGAGCGTGACTTCGTCGGCCTTGGCGGCGCGGGTTTTCGACGTGGCTTTGGTGTGATCGCGTTCGCCCTTGAGCGGGATGCCGGTGAGGGCGGAGAGTTCGCGGGCGAGTCCAAGGTGGCTGAGGAGATCGGAACGGTTCGGGGTGATCTCGAGGTCGAAGAGGGTGTCGCTTTCGACGATCTGGTTGATGGGTTTGCCGACGGGCAGCGAACTGTCGAGAATCCACAGGCCGCCGGTGTCTTCGCCGATGCCGAGTTCCTTGCCGCTGCACATCATGCCGAGGCTATCGACACCGCGGAGCTTGCCTTCTTTGATCTCGAAGCC
>CAYMHJ010000003.1:0-54812 GCA_964390165.1 uncultured Prosthecobacter sp.
CGGTTTGCGCGATCTCGTCTGCGGTGAGAGCACCACGTGGGACTTCGATCATGGTGCCGACCATGTAGTCGATCTTCACCTTCTGCTCGGTCATCACCTCTTTCGCGACGCGATTGACGATCTCGACCTGGAGGTCGAGTTCCTTTTTGAAGCCGACGAGCGGGATCATGACCTCAGGCTTCACCTTGATCTTCTTCTTGGCGACCAGGGCGGCGGCTTCAAAGATGGCGCGGGCCTGCATCTCAGTGATCTCAGGGTAGGCAATGCCGAGACGGCAGCCACGGTGACCCAGCATTGGATTGAACTCATGCAGGGCTTCGACGCGATGAGCGATCTTGTCGGCGGTAATGCCGAGCTTTTCAGCGAGTTCCTTCTGCTGCTTTGTACTATGAGGCAGGAACTCGTGAAGAGGAGGATCAAGAAGACGGATGGTAGCGGGGAGACCCTTGAGGGACTCGAAGATGCCAGCGAAGTCATCACGCTGATAAGGAAGAAGCTTGGCGAGTGCGGCGCGGCGATCAGCCTCATTATCAGCGAGGATCATCTCGCGCATGGCGTCGATGCGGTCACCTTCAAAGAACATGTGCTCTGTGCGAGTGAGGCCGATGCCCTGGGCTCCGAACGCAATGGCGTTCTGGGTCTGCTCAGGATTGTCAGCGTTGGTGCGGACCTGAAGGCGGGTGGCCTTGCCGCACCATTTCATCAATTGATTGAAGGACTGGAACTTCTCCGTGGCCTGGGCGGCTTTGTCGCCGTGGATCATGCCGGTGATGATTTCCGAAGGGGCTGTCTTCAACTGGCCGCCATAAACGATACCACTGGTGCCGTCGATGGAGAGGAAGTCGCCTTCTTTGAAGGTCTGACCAGAGACAGTAACCGTCTTCTTGTCATAATTGATGTCGAGGGCCGCAGCTCCGCAGATGCAAACCTTGCCCATCTGACGGGCAACAAGCGCAGCGTGAGAAGACACACCGCCCTTGGCTGTGAGGATGCCTTCAGCAGCGATCATACCACGAAGGTCTTCCGGGCTGGTTTCATTGCGAACGAGAAGAACTTTCTCACCCTTCTGCTCGGCGATGACCGCACGGTCAGCATTCAGGTAGATCTTACCGGAGGCGGCACCTGGGCCAGCAGGAAGGCCGGTCGCGATCGCCTTGGCTTTTTTCACATCTACGATGTCAAAGATGGGCGCGAGAAGCTGGTCGAGCTGATCAGCCGGATTGCGCATCACGGCGGTTTCCCAATCGATGAGCCTTTCCTTCACCATGTCCATGGAGAACTTCAAAGCAGCGGCAGCGGTGCGTTTGCCGTTGCGAGTCTGGAGCATGAACAGCTTACCCTGCTGGATTGTAAATTCGACGTCTTGAACGTCTTTGAAATGCTTTTCTAGGATGCTGCGAACCTTGAGGAGTTCAGCGTATGGCTTCGGCATTGCCTTTTGAAGCTCCAGAACTGGCTCAGGCGTGCGGACGCCAGCGACGACGTCTTCACCCTGAGCGTTGATAAGGAATTCACCGTAGAATTCATTGACGCCGTTGGCTGGATTGCGCGTGAAGGCAACTCCGGAACCAGAGTCATTGCCGGTATTGCCATACACCATGGCCTGGACGTTCACGGCAGTACCCCACTCGGCAGGGATGGGGTATTTGCGGCGATAAACGATCGCTCTGTCATTCATCCAGGAACCGAAGACAGCGCCAGCAGCACCACGAAGCTGATCCCAAGGATCACTCGGGAAGACCTTGCCGGTGCGCTCTTTAACAAGAGCTTTGAAACGCTTCACCAGTTCCTGCTGATCAGCGGCGGTGAGGTCACTGTCGATAATGTCCTTGTGATAGACTTCGTGTTTGTAACCTTCGATCACGACCTCGAAGGGTTCGTGGTCTTCTCCTTCGCGCTTCTGCACACCGAGCACCACATCACCATACATCTGGACGAAGCGACGATAACAATCCCAGGCGAAGCGTTCGTTCTTGGTGGCGGCAGCCAGAGAGAGAACTGTTTCATCATTAAGGCCGAGATTCAAAATCGTGTCCATCATCCCTGGCATCGAGTCACGAGCACCAGAACGGACGGCGACAAGGAGTGGCATTCCTTTGGAATCACCAAACTTGCAGCCCATGATTTTTTCCATCGCACCAACGCCAGCTTCCATCTGCTTCTGAAGCTCGATGGGGTAGGTGCGCTTGTTTGCGTAGTAGTAGGTGCAAACTTCTGTGGTGATCGTAAATCCAGGAGGCACTGGAAGTCCGATGCGGCTCATCTCGGCAAGATTTGCGCCCTTGCCACCAAGCAGTGGTTTCATGGAGCCATCACCGTCCGCTTTTCCTGCTCCGAAGGAATAAACGTATTTCACTGCTTTGCTGCTTTTGCTCACTGCTTTTGCCATAGAGTTGGGGTCGTTACCGGCTTGATGATTTGTTTTTTGTTTCGATTGAGTGCCGATAATTATCTTTTGATTATAGGATGCAAGCACAAGTTGACAATCAAAAGTTCGCAGGCGCGTGACGAACTGCTCGATGAGTTTCACTGGGGCGTGATTGCTTATGTTTCGCCGAACGGCATCACGGCGGCTCTGCAGGATCATAATACTTTGGAATCACGAGTCTTGACGTACATGCAGTGTTTGTGATTTAACCATGGCAAGACTGAATAATTCAATGTGTTCCATCTAATATGGGATGCTGAAAGTTCAGACACCCCCCAAGTTACAACCATGAAAACAACATTCGCATTCATCCGCTCAAAAGGCCGAGGATTCACGCTGGTCGAACTGCTGGTCGTCATCGTGATCATCGCCATTCTTGCTTCACTCGCCGTTCCAGTTACCAACAAGGTCATGGAGATGGCAAACACCACGCGCACCAAAGCCATCATGAAGGATATGGTGGTGGCAATTGGCCACTTCCGCACAGAATACAATCGCCTCCCGGTGGATTTAAGCGGTTCCAGTGGCGGTGAGGACATCGATCCTATTCCAACGGATGACACCACCGACATCGTTAGTGTTCTGATGGCGATGTCCGACTCTGGTTCAGGTGGTGGAGGCGGTCCAAACCTGAATCCGCGTGGCATCAAATTCATTGACCTGCCTTTGGCTAAAAACCAAACTTCCTTTGGTATCGTGGATCCAAGCGGTGGAGCTGGTGGAGGCAATGTGCGACTCCTCGATATCTGGGGAATGCCCTACTACATCATGCTCGACACCAATCTTGACAACCGCATCACCAATCCTGATGCCAGCAACATCGATCAACGGATATCTGCTCGTGCACCACAGTATCTGCCAGCCAGCACCGCCGTGCAGTGCACGGGACCGGACAAAGTTCTCAACACCAAGGATGACATCGTTTCCTGGAGATAGATCTGACCTTCGCTTTATATCAATCAAGAAACGCGCGTCTTTCGGGACGCGCGTTTTTATTCAGCCGTAGCGCGAGAGGAGTTCTCCAGCTTTGCCCGGCTCCACCTTCTCGAAGAAATCGTCCTCCACCATGCAAACAGGACCGAATCCGCAACTGGCGAGGCATTCAGCAAATTCGATGCTGTACTTGCCGTCTTCACTGACTGCGATTGGGTGATGATGATCGCAATGACTGCGGTCGATCTTAGCTGCCTGACACAGTGAGTCCATCAGTTCATAGCTTCCTGCCATAGCACATGACAAAGTGCGGCAAACGCGGATGTGGAATTTCCCTGGGGCGCTCTGCCTGAAGCCCGGATAGAAAGTCACCACCTCCAGTACTTGGATGGGAGGCAGCCCCAGTTTGTCAGCCACCCAGTTCACGGTTTCGTCACTGATGAAACGGAAGTGATGCTGCATCAGATGCAGGAGCGGGAGCACAGCGCTGCGTTTTGAAACGGGGTAGTGGGTGATGACCTCGTCGATCTTCTTTTCCAGGTCTGCGGGTATTGCCAAAGCCATCTTAGATATGGGTAAACGGTGGTTCTGATTCAGTGTCGCCGTCTTCATCGGTCACATTCACCCATCACGAAGTCCAAGCTGCCGAGCACTGAGGGCACGTCACTGAGCAGATGGCCAGGCAGCATTTTCGAAAGGATGCTGAGATTGATGAAGGAAGGGCTGCGAATTTTGAGCCGGTAGGGCACGCCGCCTCCTTTACTATGAATGTAGAAGCCTAGTTCGCCCTTGGGATTTTCAGCGCCGAAATAAACCTCGCCCGCTGGCGCATCAATACCCTGGGTGGCGATGATGAAGTGGTGGATGAGTTCTTCCATCTTCATTAGCACACCTTCCTTCTTTGGAAGGTAGCCTTTCTGATCCGTCACGTTGATCGGCCCGCCAGGGAGTTTGTCAAAGACCTGCCTCAGGATGCGCACGCTCTGCCGCATTTCCTCCATGCGTACAAGGTAGCGGTCAAAACAATCACCTGTGGTGCCGATCGGAATGTCGAAGTCGTAGCGATCGTAGTCGAGGTAGGGGTTGGTTTTGCGCAGATCGTGCTCCACACCGGAGCCGCGGAGATTCGGGCCGGTGATGCCCCAGTCGATGGCTTCCTGCTTCGTGATGACTCCCAGGTTTTGTGTGCGTGCCATGAAGATGGCGTTGCGCGTCAGCAGCTTGTCCACCTCGTCGATCACGGGCTCCAGCTCGTCTAAAAACTTCCGCACAGCACTGGCGAAGCCTTCCGGCAAATCGCGAACCTGCCCACCCACACGGGTGTAGCTGGTGGTGAAGCGTGCGCCGGTAAGCTGCTCGCAGAGATTGTATATCTTTTCTCGTTCGGTGAAGGTGTAGAGGAAAACTGTCATCGCGCCGACATCCATGGCGAAGACCCCGACCCCGAGCATGTGCGCCGAGATGCGGGCGAGTTCACAGCAGATGACGCGAATGGCACGCCCACGCTCCGGCACTTCCCAGCCCATGAGCTTTTCTACCGCCAAAGCGTAGGCGACGTTGTTCGCGAGCGGTGCCAGGTAGTCCAACCGGTCCGTGTAAGGCACAAACTGGTTGTAGTGCATATTTTCGGCGATTTTTTCATCCCCGCGATGCAGGAAGCCCACATCAGGCTCAGCCTTCGTGATCACCTCTCCATCCATTTCCAAAATCAGCCGCAGCACACCATGCGTAGCCGGGTGGGAGGGCCCCATGTTCAGCACCATTTTTTCACCCACCAGATCGGAGGTCGTGGCCTCCATACTCTCGGCCTGCATCGCTGCTTTGGCAGCGACATCGGGGGCTTCATACTCTCGCGTAACGGTGGGCATCAGGATATTGGGGGGAGGTGATTGAGTATTCTACGCCGGGAAACAGCGGCAAGACGAATTTGTGAAAAATTTCACAAGCTTGGCACTGGACACAAAAAAGGCCACCAGCATCGGCGGCCCCAAACTGAATCAAGGACGGACTAATCCTCAGCAACAACGGCGACGACGAGTGATTAGCAGCACAAGTCCCATAATCCCTAGCAACGCACGCGATGGCTCGGGAACCACACTGAACGAAGCGATGAAGTTGTTGCCCCCGTTGTTATTGACGGTTGGATTGAGTGCCCCGTCCTGTCCATTGGTGGAAATCTGTGAGTACACTTCAAGGCTGTAGCCGCCTGCCGAAAGTCCGGTGAGCAGGTTGCCTGTAAAGAAAGCCGTGCTGTTTGCACCAGCAACATCGCTGCCCCACTGCTGATCACCACCTCCGATATTTATTTGAAATGCATAATTTAACGGGGTGAATGCCCCGCCAGGACTTCCCTGCCAGACTCGATAGTAGAGGGCCATTCCAGTCACATCACTTGTTCCATTTTTGTAGCTCTTGCCCTGGCCGCCCAGCAGCAGGCTTCCACCAGAAGTAAAGTCACCCAAGTTGGTTCCCTGAAAATCTGGATTTCCTGTCACTGCGCCGATGTCGAAATAGGTACTAGAACCGGTATTGACGATGACAAACTGGTCGAACATCCCGGCAGATCCATAGCCGCTGAGAGGAAGCATGACGCAAAGATAAAGAATATGGGCGAATTTCATGATGAAACCGGGTTGGATTACACTCGGAGAATGTTGGAAATGAACATTTTCGTCAAAACAAATGTTTCGGTGAATGGCGTTCTAGCCAATTGACTATCAAGGGGCGAACAAGTCATGGAATGGCCATCTGAGTCACGCGAGCCTGATAAAACTTTCGGAAACCGTTGGAATCCAAATCGGTGAATGACAAAGAAGCTCCGGAAGCCAACTGATTCTTGGAACCGACCTCATTCTCCAGAGTCCAGGACTGCAAATCCGTGCTGCTGTAAACATGGTAGTAGCGACCAGGCACGGTGGAAAAGCTGACCACGACGCCACGGCCGCTCCTCTCCACAGTCTCAATGACGAATTGGCTGGAGGCATCCAGGGGATTTGTGCCAGCCGCCTCTTCGTCCTGATTGGTTGTACCATCACCATCTTCGTCCGCACCTGGACTGAGCAATCTGACCGGTGTGGTGGTGCTGTTGGGATTCGGAGCGCCAGTGTCGGAGGTGCTGGAGGTGGAATCGACGCCTGCGGCACTCACGGCGATCAGCGTGGCGTAGTAGGTCTGTCCGAGCGTGCCGGTGAAGGTGTGGCTGGTGCCGTTCACGGTGACGCTATTTGCCAAGTCATTGCCGCCGGAGGTGGTGCCGATGCTGATCTTCCAGCTTGCGATGTTGTCGTGCGGTCCGGCGTTGCTGGTCCAGGTAAAGGTGCCTTGATTACCGATTTGGTAGTAGGTGGTGTTTGGGGCGCTGCTCGGTGGAGGTGTGACATCGACGATCTTCAAAAACTGCGCGAGTTCGCCATCGTTGGTGATCGGATTGACGGTGCCGCCGCCGAGGCTGACGAAGATGCCGTTGTTGTATATGTCCGCGCCGGTGCGTGCGTTGCCCCAAATGTCAGCGCTGGTGTTACTGCTGGCGAGATTTCGGAGGTTGTATTGCCGCACAGCGCTGTTTTGCAGGCCGAGGAGCTCCCAAAGCGGATCACCGACACCGCCACGAATATCAAAAGTGCTGCTGGTGGCGAGATGCGCGGCATTGTGCTCGAAGAGGTTCGCGAAGCACAGCACCACGTCTTTGAAGGCCGGCGAGGCATTCGCCTGCTCATACTTGGCGATGGCGAAGATGTTGTCTGCGGGTGCTCCGCCTCCGATTTTGAGGTCGAGGTAGTATTGATTGATCGATTTGATGGCGGGGCTGCTGAGGCGCGCCCAGTTCACGCGGCCATACCACTGCGCCATCCCGGTGTTGTTCGGCGGCGGCTGGCTCCAGAATTGCGCCTTGTTCCACTTTTTGAAGTGCGGGATGAGTTTGCCGAAATTCAGCTCGTGATCGGTCTCAAAGCCGTCGTAGTGCCAGAAGCCGGGACTCGTGTTGTAATTCTGAATGCCCTGCTCCTGGCCGTAAAACGTCATCGGCAGGCCAGGAACGGCTGCCAGGGTGGCGTATCGCGTCGCATTCAGCCACGCGTCGTTGTCCGGCAGGATTTCGTCGTGGCTGGTGATGTTCAGCAGAATGGCTCCGGTGCGGTAATTGCTCCTGCGGCCCTCAAGGGCACTCTGGATGTCGTATTCCTTGTTCACATGGCTGGCTGTGAAGTTGAAGACTAGACTTTCGTTGAGAATGTCGAATACCCGATTGCTGCGGTAGCCTGGCTCCGCGCCATCGAGCGTCTCGGCCATGAAGACGAAGTTCCACTTCACGCTGCGGGTTTTGTTGATGAGGTATTCCCACAGAGGGTTTGGGAGCCCCTGGCCGAAATCGCAGCGCAGTGCGTCGATGCCCTTGTTGTCGGCAGCCAGCCGTGCGGCAGTGCTGCCAGTGGTCGAATTTGAAAGTGAGTGGCCCGTCTGCTGGAGCCAATAAATTGGGTAATGGCCGAAGTAGCGCCACAGTTTGATCACTTCGGGGCTCAGTGAGTTCCAGTCCATGAAATCGTCCTCGTTCTTGTGCGGCTCGGAACCGGCGGCGTAGCTCGTGAAACGCCATAGGGCAGAATAGCGTCCGTAAAACAATTCCGCCGTATCGTTCCACTTCGTGGCAAAATCATTGCGATCCGGTGCCACAGCCTTGTCTTTTTCGCTCAAACTGGTGAAATACGTCGCCGCTTGGCCGTAGTCGCCCGTGCGTGAGTACCAGTTCGCAGGGATCGTATTTGAAGAAGCACCCGTGAAGCCGAGATCGACACCACCTTGACCATATACCGCGTCCCAGGCTGTGTGGTTCGCCACGAAGTCGAGCATGACATTGATCGTGCCCACGCTGCCGCTGTAGTTATCTGCTTTCGTCACAAAGCTCTGAAACTCGCTCAAGGCGGAGCCTTCGGTGTTCGCGCTTCCAAGATAGGGATTCACCGCGAAAAAGTTCTTCGTCGCATACGGGCTGCCTGGCTCATACGGATTACCCGGAGTCTCTTCCTCGACACCCAGGCCGCCGGTGGGGTGGATGGGTTGAAACCACAAACAGTTCGTCTGGATGGTATTGAAATAATCGAGGCTGACGTGGTCGTAGCCATCCGAATCTCCATCCGCCGCGCCGAGCAGATCCACAAAGGTACTGCGCCCGCCTTGATTCGCTGCCGTGGCCTCGATGGTCAGCGGATTGATCTCATAGAGCGTCATCTCCAGCGTCTTCTTTGGCGACACGACCACGGCGTGATCGCGATCCCCATAATAAAACCACGGCTCGGTCGGCGAGAAGCGATAGCGCACCGTTGCGCGATACGCACCGGTTTTCGTCACCGGGATGGATGCGTTCCAAGTCGAGCCTGCCGCGGTCATCGCATACGCTTTATAATAGTGTGTATCGTTTTGGCCGCAGAGGTCGCGTGCCGGCGGCAGGATTCCGTCCGCGATGCCGTCGCCGTTGTTGTCCTGATCGGCCTTGTCGCGGCGATTGAGGTTTGTCACGACCTCCACCTCGACCGGCGGTGTGCCGGAGTTGAAGGTGGCGCTCACGTTGAGCGCATGAGTCTCCTCCGAGATCTCGTCGATGAAAAACTTCGTCGTCTTATAGCCGCCACTGGCGCTGTTGATCGTGAGGTCGGTGATCCGCTGTATGCCGGTGATGGCGTAGTTCGCGCCGACGTTATTGTTCCAGGAAAGCGTCAGTGCATCGGTGGCAAAGTTGCTGTGGAATTTGTCCGGTGCGGCCGTGCTGGTGAGGACGTACCAAGCGTAATTTTTGCCGTCCTTGATGTCTGGAATCGTCGCCGTCGCCGAATTCCCCGCCACGGTGGCCTGGATGACCTGTGAATACTTCCACGCGCTGTCCGTGTAGCGCACATAGACCTTCTCCTCCGCGCTGGGCGTGCCGTTGAGGTTGATCGTGATCAAGCCGGTGTCCACATTCCGCGACACACCCGTGATCGCCACTGGCGCGCTGCTGAGCTCCATCACACTGATGAAGGTGTTCGCGAGGCCAGGGTCTTTGACGGTGAAAATGTAGCGTTTGCCACTCGTCACGCCGCCGCTGAGCTTTGCCGCCGAATCACCGACAGGCTGGTAATAAAGGATCGCCAGCTCGTTCTTCGGGAAGATCAGATTGCCGCCATAGTCCTGGGCGAAGTTATTGCCCGTGACCATCTTGAAGTTGTAGTCGCTGTCCGCCGCAGGCGCGGTCCATTCAAAGCGAAACCACTCCGTGCCGCGATCCGGCCCGGTGAATTTGTAGCTGTTTGTCGTGCCCAGATCCCAGCCCAGGCCGTCGCCGGGAAAATCAACTTCATTGGCGACCCACGCAGACGCGGAGGTGGCGAAAAGCAAGAAGGCAAACAAGCGGATCATGGCATCACTAGGCGCACTTCGACACGGTAGAAGCGGGCGGGTTGGGTGGTGTTGTCATCAATAATCTGGGTAGTTCCCGTACCGAGAAGGTCGGAGGTCAGCGGTTCCCAGTCAGAGAGATCATCGCTGTAGAACACGCGATACCAACGGTCAGGCATGGTGGCGAAACTGACCTGAAATCCCGTGGGCGTTTTGACCGGTGAGGGCAGATAAAGATCATGCACGCCAGGGTTCAATCCCAGAATGTACTCTTCGAGATTCGTGTAGCGGTCATGGTCAGGATTGCCCGTGTTTCCGTTCACGCCAGTGCCGTCGGTGTTGTCGAGGTTGTTGGCGGCTTCCCAGGCATCGGGCAGTGCATCGCCGTCGATGCTTTCGCTCAAGGTTGGACCGGTTTCGAAACCGAGGTCGAAGCTGGCGCCGTTCGCCAAAGCAAACTCAACCTGCTGTGTCTGTGCCTGATTGCGCATGTTCAGCGTGTCGAACTGCGTCACGGGATCATCGTCGATGGCACCAACATTGTAGGTGGTGCCGCTGATGCCTCTTACATAGGCGCGCACGACGGCGTCAGGGGCGAAGTTAGTGAGCGAAACGATGTCGCCGATGTTACTGACTGCTCCGAGGTGCGTCTGGCCTTTGACGAGCAGGTTTTGCAGATGCGGGCTGAGGCCGTGGCGCTGGTAGAGCGTGGTCACACCGCCGGTGAGGGCCACGGAAGCTCGCAAGGCATTTGCACGAGGTGCCAGCGTGATGGTTTTGGTGATCTTGCCATCGGCACTGGTGAAGATGAAGCCGTTCGTCGTCGCGGCGGCGGTGAAGAGATCGTTATTGTAGCTGATGCTATTCGTGCCGCCTGCATACCAGTCCTTGAAGCCGCTGGTGCGGTAGCTCCCCACCACGCCGCTGATGACATTCACCGCGCCTTCCTCTTCCGTTTCAAAGCCGGAGTAGCTGTGCGGATTTCCCACGACTTGCAGTACGCGGCCCGTCGTGAGGTCACGCACGAAGGCGCAGCTCATGCGTCCGCCAATGCGCTCGAACATCGCGAAGACGCGGTCATTGAAGATCAGATACTCCGCTTCACCATCCAAGTCGGCATCTTCCACATTCGCAGACGAGCTGTTCAACAAAGCTCCTGCAGTCGCCGCCCATTGCGATACCTTTTGATACACGGCAGCCCAGCGGAACTGGCTCTGCGCGGCCTTGGAGAAGCCCGCGAGGTTGTTATTGCTCGTGTCGGGGTGGATGTAGTCGCCTGTGCTGTACTTGCTCAAATCAGCGGTGGGTTGGTCATGGAAGGCGGTGAGCCACATCGCGCCGTGGAAGGCGTTTCGCGTCAACAAGCCAAGGTTCGGCTCCGCAACGGCCAGCGTGGTGCCAGCGGTCCACGCGCTGTTCACGAGGCCGGAGACGCCGATCTGGCCGAAAGCGCCAGGAAGAGGCACGCTGGGTCTCACATTGAAAATTTTCGGACTCAGGCCCTCTTCGCGCCCGCTTTGGCCGAAGTACCAGTGGTCGTAGTTTTCCTGTGTGGCGTAGTGGACGAAGTCCTTGCTCACCAGCGGCAGCGCAGGCGTGCCGCGCTCGACGAAGGGCCATGCCTCAGGCGTGCCATCGCGGTTCGAATCGACCTCACCGGCGGCGATGGCCTCGGGTGTGGTGATTTGAATCCACGGGCGGCTGGCCATCCAGGCAAGGTTGATGTCGTAGGCGTCGGCGCTGGCCTTCGAGGTGAAATCACTCCATCCGCTGCCGAGGATGACGACCTGGTCCTGAGTGCCGCTGCGGGCTTTGCGGTTCAAAAGCTCGCGCAGGGAGGTGTGCAGGCCGCCGTCGGTGTTCTGGAAGCGGAACTGCGTGGCCTGGTCGCTGATGGCGAAGGTTTGTACGCCACGGATGCGGTTGAGGCGGTAGCCGTCGTTGCCGAGCGCCGTGGTGCGGCCGAACCATTTTTCGATGTGCCGTGTCTGCTCGACGATGGTGAAAGTGTAGCCTGCCGCCTTGAAGTCTTCGTACGTCTGATCCTCGATGGAAAGCTCCGGCGGCGGCACCACGAGAGGATTCGAGTGATAAATCTCCGCCATCGCGCTGTCGGCATCGGCGAGGTTGGTGACGTTGTAGCTCGTGGGGAAATACGGCAGGATGTGGCCGCCGTAGGTCGTGCCGGTGAAGCGCACGGTGCCGAGAGCGCCCAGTTGATCGAGCCGCATGTTGAAGGCGGGGCCGTCGAGCCAGGGCTTGTTCACGGCGGGATCGACCTTCGCCCACTGGATGGCATGAGCCATCACGGGCGTGATGTTCAACGCCATCGGCACGGTGTAAGCCTGATGCACATCGAGCGGGCGATACCAGCCCGCGCCTGTGCCGTTGCTGATCAGCGCGTGGATTTCATTCCCAGCCAACAGCGGGCGGTTTTCCTGAATGAAGCTCGCCACTTTCACGCGCTTCCACCGGTCATTCGTGCCGCCGGGGCCGAACCACGTCTTCAGCACGCTGCCTGTGCCGCTGAGGGTGCTTTGATCACGCCAGTAATCACTCGCGATCCAGTCATCGGCGACGCTGTCGCGGATGTCGCTGCGGCCAGCGAGATCGCCTGCGCCGCGCGTGGGTGTGTTTTGCGTGCCGTCCTTGGTGGTGAAGACCTGGTAGTTCAGCGTGCTGACGTTGCCATTCCATCCGGCGTCGAGCAGCGCCTTGCGGCCGATGCTGAACTCCACGGCATCCATGGCGCTGTTGTACCAGCTCTTTTTAAAACCGTCCGCCTCATGCTGGCTGCGACGCATGACACCGAAGGGCATGAGGTCCTGATTGATGCTCGTGCTGTTGCTGGCGACGTTCGTATCGACATACACCGCGCCGTTGTCGGTGCTGTAGGCGGCCACGCAGACCTCCCACTTCATATCCGTGCGCGTGTCGATGCTGTCCGGTAGAGCGGATTCACCGACCGTCGGCGAGTTGAAATCGATCACGACATACAGATCCATGTTTCCCTCTTCAGCCAGAGCCTTGAGATCCTGGAAGTCGGCGCGGAAGTAAAAGGTGTCATCGCCACCGTTCGCCACCGCACCGCCATCGTGCGCATAGAAGGCCACGAGATCGCGGCTGCTGTCAAAGCCGTCACCATTGCGATAAAGGTCGGTGCCTTGGTTGTTCGTACCGTCGCCGTTATATTCATCGAGCGCGATGAGGTCATCGATCTGCCAGTCGGTGAATTCGCGATTGTTGGTTACCCCGCCGACGATCACCGGCATCTGCGGGCCGATGACGATCTGTCCGGGCGTTGCGGCAGGAATGGTGTTGTCTTCCACCGGATTCGTGCCGTTCGTCAGCTCCTGCAAATTGGTGAAGCCATCGCCGTCAGGATCGCCCGCAGGGCCGTTGTCGGCATTCGCGACAAGCCCACGAAGACTCACCGTGCCGCTATCCAGTGGATCGAGGCCGTAGCGGACCTCCCAGCCATCTGGAAGGCCGTCACCGTCAGTGTCGGCCTTCAACGAATCGGTTTCGGTCCAGATTTCGCCAGCGGCCCAGATTCGGTCTTTGCCAGTGTCTCCGTCGATGAGGCCGTTGCCGTTTTTGTCCTCGCCGTTGCCGTCCATGAGACCGTCGCCGTCGGTGTCCGGATTGTTCGGGTCGGTTTCGGTCCAGGTTTCGTCGGGGTCACGCACTTTGTTCGGCCAGTTCCGTACGGTCGTCGGCGCATCGCCGGGAGCGATGCTCGCACCGTCGCCGTCGAGCCAGCCGTTCTTGTTCGCGTCCTCCACACCATCAAGGATGCCGTCATTGTCGCTGTCAGGATCATCTGGCTTCGTGGTGGAGCCGCGCAGGAGCTTCGAGCGATCTCCCCCTTCGGCGGCGGTGTTCACTCCGGGCACCTTGTTGAGGTTGTCGAGCGTGTTATAGAAAGGCGGGTCGATGTCTCCACGAAAATTCGTCACGCCATCCCCATTGGAGTCCCGGCTCAAAAGGGTGCCGAAGTCGAACATGCCATCGGCATCGCCATCGGTGAAGGATTCGCTGTCTTCGCCGACATCATGCTGGCCGTTGTTGTTCGTGTCGGTCCAGTCGAACACGCCATTGCCAGCTCCGAGAACCGGCGATGTTCCGAATCCCGTGTCTGAAAAGTCTTCGCCGATGATCGTGGCATTGCGCCAGCCGACCTCCAGCGCGTCCGGCAGGCCATCGCCATCGGTGTCGGGATTGCGCGGGTCCGTTTTGCCAAAAGCGTGATGAATGTGGACCTCTCCATTCGTCCACTGCTCCGCATTGGGTTTGTAGCGTGGATCGGTGCTTGGGAAACCGTTTGGCAGCGGCGTGGCGGTGGCTTCATCGCCATCGATCAGACCGTCGTCATCATCGTCCGGGTCCGCCGCGCTCGCGGGTGCTACCTGACGAAAAAAAACCCGCGTGTTCCTGGTCTCATGGTTCTCGTTGCCATTGTCGAAGACGGTCGCGGTGAACTGAAACTCGCCCTGCTGCATGTT
This sequence comes from uncultured Prosthecobacter sp., assembly GCA_964390165.1. Classification (GTDB taxonomy): domain Bacteria; phylum Verrucomicrobiota; class Verrucomicrobiia; order Verrucomicrobiales; family Verrucomicrobiaceae; genus Prosthecobacter. The sequence goes on from CAYMHJ010000003.1 coordinate 14,239, forward strand.
TTCCCAGGTGAAATCCCAGTTCTTCGAACTGCCGTCGATGCTCGTCACCGGGCCGTTGATCGTCATGGGGCCGTTGTTGACGTTCAATACGACCGAATCCGCAGCGACGGAGGTGGTAACGCGGATCGTGAATTTCCGCTGATCGGGCGTGGGCGATGACACATCCGGCAAAACGATCTCATACGGCTTGCTGCTGCTGTCGAACTCCGGCGGCGTGACGATGTTGATGCGCGGAATGATCGACGGCTCAGCCTTCACGAGACGTGTGGCGTGCAGATCGGGATTCGGCGAGGGTCGGTCATGCGTGACCTCGACGCGGTGCAGGTAGTCAGGCTGGTCGTTGTAGAGATTCGGCAGCGTGAAAGCCAGCGCGTGGTACTCGCTCGTTTCGTCGTAATTGATCGTGTAGTCGGTGCGCGGATACGCTGTGGACTGATTCGTCTCGTTGGAGCCGATGCGGATCGTAAATCGCTCTCGCAACTGCGTGCCACTGAGGCCATCGGCGAGCGACTTTGTGAAGTACACCTTCATCACGTAGCCCGTGCCGACGAGGTCGCCGTCATTCGGCGGCCAGGCCACAAACATGCGGATGTCCGGTCCCGCGCAGTTCACCACGCGCTCCAGCGTGGTGTAGTGCCCGGCGACATCGGCGAGATGGAAATCTTTAAACGATGCACTGCTCAGCTCACGCAGCCGCACCTTGATCGTCGCGCTGCCATCGGCGGGGATGTTCGCGTAGTTGAAGCGCCATTCTTTGGTGTAGGCGATGTTCGTTGGCTCTACGCTCGGCGTGACTTCCGCGGCCTTCACCCAGGCGGTGCCGATGCTGCCATCCCATACGCCGTTTTCATTCAAATCGGTGTAGGTCTCGCTCACATCGCGGGTTCCATTGCGGTTCGAGTCCGTGAAGGGCTCGAAGCCGCCACCGTTGCCGTTTTGGCCGCGCGTGATGCTGTCGTCATTACTGCTGCTGTTGTCATCGATGTGATACCACACCTCCGTCACGCTCGGGTCCGTGCGCACGACTATGCCGTATTCGCTGCCGCCCACGGCATCGCCATTATTCTCTGGGAAACACACCTCCCCCGAAGCGCGCTGCGCATCATAATAAAAGGACTGCGTGAAGGTGTTGTAGATGCTCGCCTTGCCAGCGCGATTTAGAAAGGCGCGCGCACGGATGACATGCATGCCCTCACTGAGTCCAGTCTGTGAAACGCCGTAGTCATTGTGCGGGTGCACAGGCAGTGTTGTCAGGTCCAGCTCATTCGTTTGGAACTCCGTCAGCATGTGCTGTTTTCTCCGCACAGAGTAATCATTGCCCGGCCACCAGCTCGGAGCCGCCTCCTTGTGCGCGCCGATCTTGTAGCGCGAATTGGAGTCGAAGTCCGAAGGCAGCGCGCACTTCCACCAGTCTGTGGCGACGGTCTGCGTGGGGCTGGTGAAATTGAGCGTCTCGTTGTGATTCCAGAAGAACTCCACGACCTTCGTCTTGCCATAACCTGTGCCCGCGTGGCCTTCAGGGTTCGAGTTGTCCGTGGTGTAGTAAAGGAAGACGCGGTAGCCGGAGAAGACTTGATTGGTCTGCGCCCACAGCTCGCCATGAGCGCCGCTTGTTGGATCGTGCTGGTTTCTCGCGGGCGAAAGTCCGCCAACCGCTGCGGCGGAGTCGTGATACAAAAAGCGGGCGCTGTCGCCATCGAGGAACGCGGTGCCGAAAGCCGCCGCAGCCTGGATACCGCCCGCGGCACCGAGGCGGTAAGTCTCCGCCCCCTGGCTGGAGGTCACGCAGCGCAGGCTCAGTGGCGCCGGCGGGTAGCGTTCGCGATTTCCCTCTACTTCGGGATTGGCCGGGTTGTTGGGGAAACTGGCGGGCGCAGTCGATGCGGCGGCGAAAAGCTCCGGCTGAAGTCGGCGAATAAAGTTAGGCTGCTCGTAGCCCATGAACATGTCATTGCTCACACCTGGCGGGCGATCACGCAGCGCGGGATCGACATTTCCGGGAGGCACATTGCCGTTCAGGTCGATGCCGCCATCCAGCTTCATCAGCACATTCTCCGCCGAGCCATCCACCCGCGCCACGAAGCGCACACCGCTCGTGTTTGTGACACGCGGAATGACCGCGCTGTAGGTGTAGTCTGTTGTCACCGTGTCCGCAGGCAGGATGGGGCGCGATGCGTCGGGCAGCGCATCGCCATTGAAGGCTTTGTCACCATTCGGGCCGTCTTTCCGCTTCACCGCCACCGTGCCCGCCTCGACGCCGTTTTGCAGGATCGTCACGGGTCTCCCGCCATGATCCGACCACGGGCGGCTGGGGTCTGGATTCTTCCAGGAAAACAGGAAGTAGCCGCCCTGAGGCAGCACCGTGGAGGGCAACTCCTCCTTGTATTTGTAAAAGCCGCCGCCGTAGGTCGAGTAGTTGTACAGGTATGCCCCGCCTGGGAAGGCGCTGTCGAAACTGCGCGCGAGACCTTGCGAGTAATTGTCGCTTAGCATCACCAGAAGCGTCACGCCGTCCGCATCGCTCATCCCGCTGTTCTCACGCTTGTCGATGCGCTCCCAAACCACCACGTCGCTGTCGCTGAAACGTCCCACCTGATACCCGCGAGCGAACTGCTCATGCACATAGAGCAGGTTCGGCACACGCGCGTCATTCCACTGTCCGAGAAAGCTCGTGTTGGCATGACGTGGGAAAGCACCGCCGCTTTCCCCCAGAGTCTCCGCCTGATAATTGCCATCCGTGTAGAGCAGGCCGAGACCATCACGCAGGAAGTAGAAGGCGTGCTGGAGTTCCTTCCGCGCCGCGTAGTCGTTGTCATGGCTCTGCGCATGAGTCACACCATGATTGGCTGGAAAGCCGCCCGATCCCGCCCAGTCGTAGCCTTGCAGGCCACTTGATGGATTGCCCAGACGGCTGTTGAGCTGGCTGCGCAGGTCGTTATCCACCAGACGCATCCCTGCATCGACATACGGCCCGTATGCCGGAGGTTCGCCGAGATGCTCGCCGAACATCATCGCATCGTCACGACCTCCGCCGATGTCAAAAACTGTGTCGCGATGGTTCGCGTCGCTAAACCCACGCGTGATGTTGAACTGCCGCTGCACCTGGCCCGTGTAGCCGTAGTCGGAGGTGTCCTTGTCCGCGCCAAACGTCGCGCCAAAAAAGTCAGCGCGCACATGCTTCACCGCATCCAACCGCAGGCCATCCGCCTTTGTGCGGTCGATCAGCCAGCGTGCCGCGCGGTTCAGGTAATCCTCCACGCGCTCCTCATAGTAGGATTTGTTTGCGTTCAGAATCTCTGTCGTGATGCCATTGCCCGGACCAAAGCCCACATACGTCCCGTTTGGCAGGTAACAGTATTGCTCGGGCCGCAGCAGATCGCGCACGAATTTGATCTTCGGTGCCGTGGAGCCTTCCGTGAGGCCGAAGTTGTTGTTCGTCGTCCCCGGCTCCTGAGCGATGTCGATCAGGTCCGCGAGTCCGAGCTGCTGTACCTGCCAGGCATCATTCCACGAACGTGTGTTGTCCCACTTCCGGTAAAAGCCGTCCTGAGTCTTCCGCAGATGGAAGTCCTCTGGCACCATGCCTGGGTAGATGTCGATGGGTGTGTTCTCATTGAACCCCGGCACATCAAAGGCGCGGTGGTTCATGATGTTGTCAAAATAGACACGGATGCCAAAGCGATGCGCCACCTCCACGAGCCGGATCAACTCCGCCTCCGTCCCATAACGCGTCCGCACCGAGTTCCGCTGGTTTTTCGACCCCAGATCAAAGGGATCCCACATGTCATAGCCGACCGAGAGGCCACCCGAACCTTTCGTCGGCGGCGGCAGCCACAGCGAGGTATAGCCCGCCTCCGCCAGCTCCGGCATCTTTGCCGTGATCTCCGCCCACGAAGTATTAAAATATTGCAGCATCGTCTCAGCGCGGGCGGAGCCACCCATCAGCCAAAGGCTGAGAGCAAGAAAGAGGATGGAGCGCTTGGGGGACATGCGGAGATCTTGAAAATTCACGGCTGGCTTTGCGGATCTTGTTTCGCTGAAAGGCCGGAAGTCGTGGAGTCTGCCATCCCAAGTGGCGATGAGACGACTACAAAAAGCGACCGATGGCGTGACATGGCAGAGGGGTTGGAAGGGTGGCGGGCAGATGGGCCTACCCACCACCCAGCCGAAGGAAGTGCAGCAGTTTTAGGTGCCGGTGGACTTTCTGTCCTTTGGTGATCCGTCTATTTTGAAAGACTCTTTTCCCCGCTGACATAGAGCGTGATGCTCAGATTCCCCTTTTCTGTCCGGGGCTCTGGTTCACGGCTTCTCGAAGCGCCGACGCAGCTCGGTGAAGTAGCGGCGGACCTGCTCCCGTCGTGAGGGCGGCAGTGCGGCTTCATCGAGCGCTTCTTCTTCGGCGGCCAGGGCCTCGGCGGCGATTTGGCTGGCTGTGCGGCTGGCGTCTTCTTTGCGTGCTCCACCCTCGATGCTGCGGACGCTGGAGGCACCGTCGTTGTTCTGCTGTGCGGCGACGACGTTTTGGTTTCCTGCTTTCTGCGTGTCGGTGGCTTTGGCGTTGAGGTCGGCTTTGCCAACTCCGGGGTCTTTGCCGCCGGGCATGAAGATGGCCATGGGCTGGCCTTCGCCGGGGTTTTCTCCCGGTGGGCCGAGCATGAAGGCATCTGGCTTTTCACCGGGCTTTTGTCCTGGGATGGGGGCGAAGAGCATGGGCTGGCCATCCTTTGGCTGCTGCCCTTGCTGGCCTGGCTGGGCCGTGAGCATCTGCTGCTGCCCGGTGCCGGGCACGGGGTTTTGCTGCATCATCTGCTGCTGGCCCTGGCTCATCTGGCCGAGACCGGGTGGCTGCATCTGCTGCTGGCCTTGCTGCTCCGGTAGTTGTGGCTGTGCCTGGCCGACCTGCGGGGTCTGTCCCTGCTGCCCCTGCTGTTGCTGGCTCTGCTGCCCGGCGGCGGCCATTTCCTTCATCCCACCGGCTTCGTTTTGGCCGGTGATGCTGCTGCCTGCATCGCGGAGCTGTTGGGCCAGCTTTTCTAGCACTTTCTGCGCTTGTTCGCGGCGGGCTTGATCGCGCATTTTTTCCGCCAGCTTCTGGAATTCGGTCCCGGCAGCGGCGGGCTGGATCTTTTGCATCTGCTCCGCGGCGCTGAGGACGTGCTGGCCGACGGTGCGGGTCTTGTCTTCCTTTTCGGCGCTTTTTTCGCTGTCCTTCAAGGTCTCGTTCAGACGCTCGCGGGTGTCGTGGGTGAGCTGCGGTGACTGGAGCTGCTGGGCGAGGGCGTCGGCGGATTTGGCGGTCTGGCTGGCGTTCTTCGCGGCCACGGCGTCGCCGAGGTCGGCGGTGTCGGCGTGCTCGCGGAGGGACTGGATGAGTTTGTCAGAAGCCCAGGTGTCTTTGTCGGCGGCGAGACGGTCGGCCAGCTTTTCGGCTTCACGGGCACGGCGCTCGAGGTCGGACATGATGTCGCGGGCGTCTTTGCCACCGGCTTGCTCGAGGTCTTCGGCGGTTTGCTTGAGGCTCTGCTTCAGCTTCTCCAAAGCGGCCTGCTCCTCGGCGTCGAGACCTTCGAGCTTCTTCTTTTGCCAATCAGTCTGCGCGAGCTTCTCACCTTCTTTTTTAGCCACCTGTTCCATCTTTTCATCCAGAGTGAGCACATCGGGCTCTGGATGCACGGCTGCGCTGATGAAGAGTCCGGCGAGGGCAAGCAGCGGAGGCAGCCAGAGCCAGCGGTGAGGCTGAAGCGGGAGATCGCGTGCGAGGGCGGTTTGTGCCTCGGGCAAAATCGCCCGCTGGGCCTCGATGTGGGTCTTCTGAGCCTCCGTGAGTGCCTGCTGCTGCTCGAACCACCACGCGGAGGCGAATGCTTCACGACGACCAGCGGCCTGATCCCAAAGCGCGAGCACGCTGTAGCTGCCAGGCCTCTGCCAAAGGATGTAGGCCAGTGGTGCGATGAGCCATGTGGCGAGGGCGATCCATGCCAGGATGGCAAAGACATGACTGCCGCTGATGATGGCGACAAGAGAGAGGGCTGCGATGCCGCCGGCGGCGATCCAAAGCGTGCATCCGAGCCAGCCCAGCCAGCGCCTCAGCGCCACCCGACGCGCCACCTTCTGCGCGATGGGCGCGAAGGTGATGTCAGTGGTGGCGTGCATGGTGGCATTGTGAGCACGAGAGCCTGGGATGCGAGGATGAAATGAGGAATTTCCATGGCAGAAGGCCGCCAGCCCCACGGACGCTGCCGAGTGTGGACTGAGGGCGTCTTGGTCAAATGAAGACTCGGCAGGCAGGCTCGGCTGGCTAGGATGAGAGCATGATGCGAGCGATAGTGATCCCCAGCCTGCTCTGCCTGACCCTGACCCATGCGCAGGAGGCCCTGGACCGTGTGAGCACGATCCGTGGTCTAGATGCCGGAAGGAGGGAGCAGCATTTGCCGGTGCGGCTGGATGCTGTGATCACCTATTATCATCCTGGCTGGGGTGTGCTTTTCGTGCATGACGGCACGGACGGGATCTGCGTCGGGGTGTCTGAGGACAAACGGCCGAAGGCCCCGTACCATCCAGGTATGAGGCTGAAGGTGGAGGGGTGGGTGGGGCCGGGAGAGTTCCTGCCTGTGGTGCTTCCGGGTGAACTGGAGGTGGGTGGGGAAAGAGACCTGCCGACCTATGAGTCAGTGAATGCTGAAAAGCTGTTCACACCCGCGATGGATGCCCGCCCGGTGGAGGTGAAAGCGATTGTGAAAGGTACGTGGTTTGGTGAAGAGAGTCTCGTGGTGGAGCTGGAGGTGGAGGGGAGAAACATCCGCGCCATCCTGCCGCAGACGGAGCCGCTGCGGCAGCTCGTGGAGCAGCAGGTGCGCGTGCGAGGCGTGGTGGGGACGCATTTTAATGACCAGCGGCAGATGAGCGGTCGGCTGCTCTTCGTACAAAACCTGGAATCCTTTGCCCTGGTGGATGAGCTGAAGCCACCGGGCCCGGCCCCGCTGGTGCCTGTGGACGGACTGCTGCGAGTGGACAGCCCGCTGCGCCAGCGTGTGCGTGTGCGCGGCGTGACGACCCATGTGGCAGAAGGGCGCGGCCTGTATCTGCGTGGGGAGGGCGGCAGCATGTTTGTGCAGACGGCGCAGTCGATGAAACTGCAGACCGGGGAGGAGGTGGAGGCGGAGGGCTACCCCATCGTCACACCTTTCCGCCCCAGCCTGAGTGCGGTGGATGTGAAAAAAACGGGAATGGCGGCGAAACCGGAGCCAGTGGAGTTTCACGCGGCACAAACCCGCCACAGCCGTGAGCAGTGTGAACTGGTCTCCCTCACGGCTGATCTGCTGGAGGTGAACCGTGACCGGGCGGGGATGAATCTGGTGTGCCGCACCGAGTGGCAGACCTTTGAGGCGACGCTCGGGCTGCCTTGGCAGCCTGCGGTGGAGCTGATGCCGGGCATGAAGCTGCGCCTGACGGGAATCTGTGAGTTTATCACGGACAGGCCACTGGTCATCCCGCGCAATGCGACTGGCTTCCGGCTCATCCTGCGCCAGGCGGAGGACATCCGTGTCCTGGCCCAGGCACCCTGGTGGACGGAGCAGAGGGCGCGCTGGCTGCTGGGATCACTGCTGGCGCTGGCGGCGGCTGCCGGCATCTGGGCGGTGACATTGCAGTTCATGGTAAACAAGCAGAAGAATGTGATCCGCCAGCAGGCGGAGCAGCAGGCGACGCTGGAGGAGCGCCAGCGCATCGCCCAGGATCTGCATGACACTCTGGAGCAGGAGCTGGTGGGCGTGAACATGCTTTTGGATGACACGGCGCGGCGGATGAATGGCGGGGAGGCACCCGCCACACAGCCCCTGGAGCTGGCACGCAGACTCCTCCGCAGGGCACGCGAGGATTCGCGCAGCACGATCCGCGAACTCCGCAGCGTGGCTCTGGAGAAGCGCGGTCTGCCAGCGGCCATCGAGGAGCTGCTGCGGCCACTGGCGGTGGCGGCGGGAGCCGACTTCATCGTGGCTGTGAATGGAACTCCGGCTCGACTGGCGGGCACCCTGGAGACAAATTTGCTCCGGTTGGTGCAGGAAGCTGTGGCAAACGCGGCCAAACACGCCCGCGCCAAAAGGATCGAAGTGCGGCTCGACTATGAACAGGAATCCATTCGGCTGAGCGTGAGGGACGACGGCTCGGGCTTTGACCCTGCGGCGATGACCGTGCTGGCGGGGCACTTTGGCCTCAGCGGTATGCGCGAGCGTGCGGAAAAGATGGCCGGACGCCTCCGCATCCACAGTGCTCCAGGCAAAGGCACGGAGGTCGAGGTGCATGTGCCGCAACCGGAGTTCCCGACGCCGACCGATGCCTGAGTGCAGGAGCCTTTCGCGAGATTTAGGGCGGCTGTTCCGGAGGGCTTGCATGGCGTTATGGCATGCCTGGCACCGCGATCTTTGATTTCGCTTCTCATCGCCCACATCCCCGCTAGCCTCGCCATCGAATGTCCAAACGTCTCTTCCTCCTCGATGGCATGGCGCTGCTTTACCGGGCGCACTTTGCTTTCATCAAGAATCCCATCCGCACAAGTGATGGGGTGAATACCTCCGCGCTCTATGGCTTCGCGAACACGCTGCTGGACATCATCGGCACCCAGAAGCCCACGCATCTGGCCGTGGTGCTGGACACATCTGCACCGACCCCACGGCATGAGATTTTCCCAGAGTATAAAGCCCAGCGCGAAGAGATGCCGGAGGACATATCTACAGCCATCCCGCTGATCCATCGCCTCTGCGCGGCGATGAACATTCCGCTGATCACGAAGGATGGCCTGGAGGCGGATGACATCATCGGCATCCTCGCCAAACGGGCGGAGAAGGAAGGCTACGAGGAAACTTTCATGGTCACACCGGACAAGGACTTCGGGCAGCTCGTCTCGGACAAGATCAAGATCTACAAGCCCGGCCGTCAGGGTAACGATGTGGAGATCCTCGGCGTGAAGGAAATCTGCGAGCGCTGGGGCATCGAGCGGCCTGAGCAGGTGATCGACATTCTCGGGCTCATGGGAGACGCGGTGGATAACATCCCCGGCATCCCCGGCTTCGGCGAAAAGACCGCTACGAGCCTCATTCAGCAGTTTGGCAGCGTGGAGAACCTCATCGCCAATGCCGCGCAGCTCAAAGGCAAGCAGAAGGAGAAGGTGGAGCAGCACGCGGACAAGGCGCTGCTCTCGAAACAGCTCGCAACGATCTTCACCGACCTGCCCGTGGATGTCGTGCTGGACGATCTGGAGCAGAAAGGCCACGACACACCCGAGCTAAAAGCGCTCTTCACCGAGTTTGAGTTCAATGCGCTCGGTCGTCGTGTCTTCGGCGATGAGTTCAAAGCTGGACGTGGCCGCATGTTGGCGAAGGAAGACAAGACTGCACCTGCGAGCGGTGACGACCTCTTTGGAGCAGCGCCAGCCGCACCACAGCTACGCACGATCGCCGATACCGAGCATCAGTACCATCTCGTGCGCACCGCCGAGGAACGCGCCAGCCTGATCTCTGAGCTTGGCAAACTGGAGCGCTATTGCTTTGACCTCGAAACGACCGGGCTCGACCCACGCGACACCGAGATTGTGGGCATCGCCTTTTCGTGGAAGACGGGCGAAGGTTACTTTGTCTTCTTCCCGCGAGATAAAGCCGAAGCCAGGGTCGTGCTGGAGGAGTTTCGTGAAGTGCTGACGCGCGAAGGCATCGAGAAAATCGGGCACAACCTTAAGTTCGACCTCAGTGTGCTGCTCGCACAGGGTATCGAGGTCGCGGGGCCATATTTCGACACGATGCTCGCACACTCGCTTATCGAGCCCGATCAGCGTCATGGGATGGATTACCTTTCGGAGACCTACCTGAGCTACACGCCCGTGCCGATTTCAGCGCTGATCAACACGGAGAAAGAGAAAGACCTATTCAGCCCGCAAAGCATGGCTGATGTGGCTGCCGCTGACCCGGTGAAGATCGCCGAATACGCCGCCGAGGATGCTGACGTGACCTGGCAACTCGCGGAGAAGCTGCGTCCGCTGCTGCCGCAGCATGGCGCCGAGCGTGTGTTTTATGAGATCGAGTGCCCGCTGCTTCCCGTGCTCACGCGCATGGAGCACCTCGGGGTGAAGATCGATGTCTCCGCGCTCTTCGAGTTCGGCATCCAGCTCGAAAAACGCGCGAACGAGATGCACAAGCGCATCCAGGAAGCTGCGGGCGGACCCTTCAACCTGAACAGCCCGAAACAGCTCGGCGAGATCCTCTTTGAAAAGCTGCGCCTGATCGAGAAGCCGAAGAAGACCGCCACTGGGCAATACCAGACGAACGAGCAGGTGCTGCAATCGCTGATGGGCACGCACCCGATCATCGCGGACATCCTGGAATATCGTGAAGTCACGAAGCTGAAGAACACCTATGTCGATGCGCTGCCGGAGACGGTCTCGCGAGTCGATGGCCGGGTGCACACGACCTTCCACCAGCTCATGGCCGCGACGGGCCGAATGGCTTCGAGCAATCCGAACCTGCAAAACATCCCCATCCGCTCTGACAGCGGCAAAGAGATCCGCAAAGCCTTTGTGTCCGGTGAGCCGGGCTGGGTGCTCATGAGCGCGGACTACAGCCAGGTGGAACTGCGCGTCATGGCGGCTCTGAGTGAAGATCCCGCGATGATCGAGGCCTTCCAAAACGGACAGGACATTCATCAGGCCACAGCGGCAAAGGTTTACGGCGTGCCGCTGGACGGCGTGCTGCCAGAGATGCGCCGCACGGCGAAGATGGTGAATTTCGGCATCATCTACGGCATCAGCGCCTTTGGTTTGTCCCAAAGGCTCGGCATCCCGCGTGGCGAGGCTGCGACGATCATCGAGAACTACTTCAAGCAGTTCCCCGGCGTGCATCGCTACATGGAACAGATCGTGAAGGATGCGAAGAAGCACGGCTACGTCGAGACGATCACCGGCCGTCGTCGTGTCATCCGAGACATCGGCAGTGCCAACGCCACCATCCGTGGCGGAGCCGAGCGCATGGCCATGAATACGCCAATCCAGGGCACGGCAGCAGACATGATCAAGCTGGCGATGATCAACATCTCCCGTGAACTCCAGCGTACAGGTTTGCAAACGCGCATGCTGCTCCAGGTGCATGACGAATTGCTCTTTGAGGTGCCTAAAAATGAAGTGGAGCAGGCACGCACGCTCATCCTGAATGAAATGCGCAACGCTCTCACGCTGGGAGATGTGCCCGTCGAGGTGCAGGCAGGCACCGGCACGAATTGGCTGGAAGCCCACTGATCATGAACGCCATTTTGATTCAACCGGATGGACGTGCTTCGCTCGTGTATGGGGAGGTCACTGGAGATCTCACCACTATCGCCGTGCTGACTCAGGCGGCGATTTCCGCCTTGGATGCAGCATCAGGCGTGGTGAATACCGCCGTGCAGTGTCATCAGGATCATGCCTGCATCACCCTTCTCAGGCATGATGATGGTGCCTGGCTGCGCGTGGAGCATGAGCGCGGCTTGACTGTGGAGCAGGTCATCCAATGGGCGGAGTCGCTTCCGCCTCCACCTGCCGCAGTCGCCGCGGTTCCCTCGGCTCGGGCTACCAGCCTGGCCGATGCCATGAACGTGCGGCTTTAATCGGCGGGCATCAGCCCTCAGCTTCTGAGGAGGTGAGATCGCGGTGATAGAAGACCTTGATGTATTTCATGCCCTTTTTGTCATCGTAGCCGCGCTCCAGCATCGGGTCGCTTTCACCCGAGCCAGGTTTGACGTGGATCTCCACGCCGGTGTCCAGCTTCAGCACGGCGCTGATGCGTTTCTTGGCCTTGGTCACATCCTTTTTCGAGATCTCAAAGCTCGTCTCCAACGGCTGGCCCTGATCCACTTCGGCACGGGCGCGATGTTCGTTAAACTTTTCGACAGCTTCTGGGGTCTTCAGAACGGCCTGTTCGAAGTCCTGAAGCTCGAAACGCTCGCGATCCTCGAAGTAATCCAGCGCGTCACGAGCAGCCTGTGCGGTTTCCCATGGCGGAGATTCTTCGTCAGATGGCCGGTTCTCCTCGAGGAATGACACCGCCATCTTCGCATAAGCATTCGTCAGAAAGGCCGAGTCAGGCACAGCTTCGACACCGAGGAAGTCACGCGACCAGAAGCGAGCATCCGAGCCTGCGCGGTCAAAGGTGAGGACGTAGTAGCCCTTGTTTGGCCAGTGATCGACGATCAGGCAGCCTTTGTCGATCTTCTCGGGATGAATGCCTTCAATCGTGGAGATCTCCAGGTCACCATCACGCGCCGTGATGGTGAGGAAGGGCGTGACGCTTTCAGATTTCAGAATGCAGATGCCCTGCACCAGTTCTCCGTCGATGTGGATTTCCTTGATGTGAACGATGCATAGGTCGCCCGACTTGATGTTCGGATGGTTTGACTTCGCATAGAGCCGCTGGGCGATCTCTGATCCGCGTTTTAGCAGACCCGAGGGATCGGCAAAAATCGCCTTGGCGCAGATATTCATCTCATGCTGTTCCAGCGAGGCATGATGCGTGAAACGGTGCGCGATCAGGTTCTTGAACGGCTTCAAAAAGATGGCCGTGAGCTTCTCCTGATCCTCCTCCGGGATGTGATGCACCGCCCGCGAGGTTTGCAGAGGCTCCCCACGCTGCGCATGGCCGATCTTGGCGAGCATGAGACGAGTGGCGGAGGCGGTATCGAGGCGGAGTTTGACAGACATAGAAATGGGGGCCGCTGCGGTAGAAGGCTCACGCCTTCCGTCAAGGTGTATCACAAAGCACGCTCATGAAGGTGACATCCACCACGTCTCGGACACCGCAAGGGGTGCTTTAAACCACCCCGTTCTGGTATCCATGGCAGTCACCGTCCTCAAAAAGACGCGAGGACAGCATGGGAAGCCGCCTCAGCCAGAATGTATGCTGCCGCATCAAGCTTTGGGGAGCCAACGGTCAGCAAAGCAGAAGACAGCCGATTAGGGACAGCCGAATCAAATCATGCTGCTATCTACCGGACATCCATCACCACCACACGTGCTGAATTTCTGCCTCCCCGGCTTACTGGACTGGTGCCGGGACGGCGAGCGCCGGGGAAGCCGGGTAATTAGGCGAAGCTGATCCAGCGCGAGGGTCATCAGCACTGCGCCCAACACACCCGGCCTACCTCCCAAGGGCTGGGTCTGAACTGAAGTAGCCGGGGTCGGAGCTTCAGACGACGAAGTCTCCCTCGGCCATGACGGTGTGTTTGGGGACGCTGCGCAGGGATTCCGGCAGCATGAAGTAATGGCAGACCTTTTGGTCGCGAGTGAGAAGGGCAGGGGAGCTTTCCCAAGAATGATCTCCGGGGAAGCTGGCGGCGGTGATGAGGCTGGCTTTGGTGGGAAGCAGGCCAGGCTGGCGGGTCACTGCGCCGGCGAGGGCGTGGAGTTCGCTGAAGTCATCGTGGGTGGTGAAGGCTTCGAGGATGTCCCAGGCGGGCAGGCCGCGCACGCGGTGTGGCGACAGGATGAGGAAGGAATGCAGCGTGCCCGAGGTATCGATGGCGCCGACGAAGGCCTGCTTGCGTGTCGGGGTGCTGAGCTGCCAGCGCAGGGACTCGGGGCTGTGCCACTTTTCCAGTCGGTCGGCTCTTTGATAGGGACGGCTGATGGCGAGGACATCCTCGATGCGCGTGGTGAGCGTCATGGCGGCAGCGAGGCGGGGCCAGCGGCTGAGTTTTGCCAAAGTTCCCGTGAGGAAATATCGCCGCTGCACCTGGGTCTCGGCGCGTGCGTCCATCTTGAGCAGTGTGTGCTGGAGCTTCGGACTCGGAGTGGTGTGGAAAATGGGGATCTGCTCACTGAGGCTTCGCATCTTCAGCAGCATGGAGAGACCTGCCTTCGGGTATTCGGGACGCACTTCCAAAGTGGTGGCTAGCAATACGGGAATCGTTTGCCCATGGAGGGCGTAGCCAGCGGGAAGTGAGCCGGCGAAACCCACGACCCTGCCCTGATGAAAAATGACACGACCCCGGTAGGGATGGAGGTCGGCGAAAGGGTTTTCATCCCACCAGTGTCTGATTCGATCCTCCCATGTCCCTTGAATGAGGGGCAGGCCGTCGGGTCGCTTCAGGAATGCCAGCAACTCCGCACGTTCGGCGTCGCTGTCCTGGTATTCCTGGAAGGTGGTATCGGGCATGAGGGCGAAAAGCTAAGGGCTTTACGCCATGCCTGCCAAATCAGATTCGACTCAGAGATCGCGCACGAAGATATTCGCGTAGCCGACGGCCTGGGTGAGGTCGGCGAGGCCGATGCGGCCCTTCGCGTTCATGTCGACGGTGGCTTCGAAAGTCTGCGGGTTCTTTTCCTGCGCTTCAGTGATGAGCACCTTGGCTGTTTTGCCCTGGAGCGTGGCTTTGATGCGATACCAGCGGCCCGCTTTGACCTTGTCGGCTCCGAGGGAGATGGCCCCTTTGCCACCGGCTCCGAGTTCGACAAGCGGATGACTCAGGCCGCGCACGCAGAGTCCGGCGGCGGGTTTGGTGAGGTCGGTGTCCTTGGGCAGATTCATATCGCAGATGATTTCGCAGTCGCCAAATTCGGCCTCGCTCCAGAGGGCGGAACCGGTTTGCCCGGTGAGGAGCTGGATCTGCCAGTCGCTGTTCTTCCACTTCGAGCCGCCGGTGGCGGGGACGCGCCAGTTGCGGAAATCGACGCCGGTGTAGAGCGGCTTCCAGCCTTGATCAGTAGGCGCGGTGAGTTCGGCGGGTGTGCTGGTGGAGGGGAGTTCTTTGATGCGGACGTTGCGGAATTCCACGGGTGCGCCTTCGGATTCCAGGGCGAGGTAGCCTTTGCGGTAGTTGCAGTTATCGCCGCCGCTGACGACCTTGCCATTCACGGCGAGGGTGAGGCGGCCGTTGTTGGCCTCGATGCGGTAGTGGTTCCACTCGGGGCTGGGTTTGCTGCGCTCCTCGCTGGGGAAGCTGCGTGAGCCGCTGTGATCGCCGTGCGGGTCCATGGTGGCACCATGGATGGGGAAAACATCGCCGTGCGTGGTGAACCAGCGCGGCTTGGTGGGGTCGGCGTTTTTCATGTAACCGTGGTCGAGCACCTGGACTTCGATGCCACGGAGGAAAGGCACGCCGGGTGCGCTGATGGGGGTGCCCCAGACGAAAACGCCGGAGTTTCCGCCGCTGCTGAGATGCCGCCACTCGGCTTCCAGGACGAAGTTTTCATACTGCTTCGCCGTGCGCAGGGCTCCGGTGGGCTTGCCGGTGCAGGCGATGACGCCGTCTTTGATGCTCCAGGTTTCAGGGGCGCAGTTCGCGTTCACCCAGCCATCGAGGCTGTTTGGCTGGAACATCGGCACAAAGCCGTCCTCGGCATATAACAAGGGCGCGGAGGTCAGGGCGAGGGCCAGAAAAGCAGGGCTGAGGGAGGTGAAAAAGCGCATGTCGTGGAAGGGCAGACTCAAACGCGGGCGGGAGCGGACTCCATGCAACCGGTTTTTCCGTTTGCCCAATGGAGCGGGGCGGCTTACTTCCGCGCCCGTTTTCCACCCCGCCAACTACCGCCCGCCATGCTCGAATTTTTCCGCCGCCACCGTGGTGCCTTCATGATCACCCTTACTGTGATCATCATCATCAGCTTTGCCTCCTGGGGCGGCACCCGCACCGACGGCCAGAAGATGGCCACCACCTCGGATGATGCCTTCACCATCTACGGGGACAAATACACCGTCGCCGAGATGCAGCGCCTGGAGCGCTCCACGCAGATCATCCAGATGCTGCAGATGTATGAACTCTACTTCGGCCTCATGTCAGCCGCCCGCAGTCCTGAATCCGGCGGACGTGACTTTGTCTTCAACATGATCGTGCTGAAACGCCAGATGGCGGATCTCGGCATCCATCCGAGCGATGCAGAGGCCAAGGCCGAGCTGGAGAAAACCCAGGCTCTCCAGGAAAATGGCGTCTTCAGCCCGCAGCGTGCTTTCAATCTCCAGCAGAACCTCGGCATGTATGGCATGGGCGGGCAGGACATGCTCGACATCGCGAAGCTGAGCCTCGGCTACAGGCGTCTCCAGGAACTCATCGGCAAGAACTACGTGCCTTCGCCAGTGGAGACTGAGAAAGCCTACGCCAGCCGTCATCAGACGCTCAAGATTCAGACCATCGACTTCGCCCTCGATGACTTCAAAAAGACCGCCGAAGTGAAGGAAGACGAGATCAAAAAGTACTACGACGAGAACAAAGACACCTACAAAACCATCGAGAAGCGCGCGGTCAGCTATGTGCTTTTTGCCAATCCGGCGGAACTGGACAAGAAGCCCCTCGAAGAGCGTACGAAGCTCCAGAAGGACCAGGTCGCCCGCGTGGAGAAGTTCAACGAGGCCAGCATCGCCCCAGGAGCCAAATTTGACGAGATCGTGAAGACGCTGAAGGAAAAGGCCGAGACCGCCGCTCTTTTCGCCAAGGACACTCCGCCTGACGCCATCAAGGACGAATCGGCTCTCATCGACGCCATCTTTGCCCACAACAAGGACTCCCGCCCAATCAGTGATCCGGTGAAGGGCACCAAGGGCTATTACATTTTTGCCGTCACCAAGGTGGAGGAACCGAAGCAGCAGGAACTCGCCGAAGTGAAGGACAAGGTGAAGGAAGTCCTCGTCGGCCAGAAAGCCCAGGAAGCGCTGTCCAAAGCCGTGAATGACGCCCGCACCGCTCTTCAAGAAGGCCTGAAGGCAGGCAAGAAGATCGACGATCTCGCCAAAGAAAAGAAGCTCACTCTCGCTGCTGTGAAGGAACTCACCGTCAACGAGCCTCCGACCGATCTGCCAAATGCTCAGGAAATCGCCACTGAGGCTCAGAAGGTCGCGGCAGGCGAAGTCGCCAAGGCAGTGAACACCGACAAAGGCGCGACACTCGTTTATGTGGCCGCTCGTGAACTCCGCAAACGCGACGACAGCGCCGCTCTCCGCAAGAACACCGAAGACCGCAATGCCAGCCAGGAGCGCCAGCGCCTCTTCCAATCCTGGTTCAACCAGAAGCGTGAGGAAGCCGGTCTTCAGGTGCATCTGAAGATGAGCGCGTAAGCGTTCACTCCGTCATGTCCGACTCCTCTGCTGCTGCCATCGACGACCTTTTCGACGAGGCCAGCGGCTGCATCGCCCTCGGCGATCTCGAAGGAGCCGTGCCGCTTTACCGCCGCTGTGTGGAGCTTGATCCGCAGTTCTTCGACGGCTGGCATGCGCTCGGCATGTCCTTGATGAAAACGGGCCACTTGAAGGAAGCCATCGGGGCCGGACTCATGGCGACGACGCTACGTCCGAATGATCTCCTCGCCTGGACGGCGCTGAGCCAGATGTATGTGGCCAACCACCAGATCGCCGAAGCCGAGGATGCGAAGGGCAAGGCGCGCATTCTTTCGCTCGGCGGCAAAGTGGTTAAGGATGGCTGAGTTTATCTTGTTTCTCCACCATGCTTCCCGATCACTCTGGAATCTCCGCCCTCATCCGTCACCGTCGTTCCATCAAGCCGGCGGACATGGACTCCTCTCGAGATATTGAGCGCGAGCTGCTGTTGCAGCTTCTCGAAGACGCCACCTGGGCGCCGAATCATGGCCTGACCGAGCCGTGGAAGTTTCATGTATTTCAGGGGGATTCGCGCCAGCTACTCGCGGCGCAGATGCAGCAGTCGTATCGCGAGAGCACACCTCCGGCGGAGTTTCGTGAGGACAAGCTCCAAAAGATGGGCAGCACGCCTCTGATGGCAGCGGTCGTGATCGCGGTCGTGATGGAGCGGAACGGCGGCGCGAAGATTCCCGAGATCGAGGAGATCGAGGCCGTGGCCTGTGCGCTGCAAAATCTCCAGCTCAGTGCCACGGCGGCCGGGCTCGGCGGCTACTGGTCTTCCCCGCCTGTGCTGGATGCTTCAAGTTTCCGCGATTGGCTCGGGATCAGGGCTGAGGACCGCTGCGTCGGCCTTATCTACCTCGGCTGGCCGAAGCTGGGTCTCAACTGGCCGTGCAGTGTGCGCCAGCCGGTGGAGACGAAGATTGTCTGGCGTTGATTTGTTCACGGAACTCGGCTGGCACGCCGCCCATCGCTCGCGTAATCCTCCCCATGCTCGACTGGTTTCAAGATTCCTGGGAATGGCTCACCACCATGATCTCCTCGCTGCCGTGGCAGATACTCAGCGTCTGGGCGCTGACGATCTGCCTGCTGCTCGTCGGCCTGATCGGCTCCGTGCTGCCACTGCTGCCCGGGCCTTTTTTGATTTTCATCGCCGGGGTGCTGCACACACTGCTTCTGCCTGAGCACGGCATGGGCTGGGTGGGCATCGCCATCCTGGTTCTGCTGCTGGTGGTGTCCTACTTTGTGGACATGGCCGCGGGGGCGATGGGTGCGCGCTGGTTCGGAGCCAGCCGCTGGGGGATCATGGGCGTCTTTGTCGGCGGCATTATCGGGCTCTTTTTCGCTCCGCTGGGCTTCATCCTCGGGCCGCTGATCGGCGGTCTGGCCTTTGAGCTGATTTTTGCCAAGAAGCGCATGGCTCCTGCGGTGAAAAGCACCTGGGGCACTCTGCTCGGCACCGGTCTCGGTCTCGCCGTGCGTTTCGCACTGGCTTTGGCGATGGTCGCCACCGTGCTGGTGGATGTGATCTGGTAGCTACTTAGCTTGGGCTGGCCTCGGATGGTGCAGGCGTCACTTTTGGGGTGCCACGTCCGATGATCATGCCCAAGAGAGCACCGATGGCGATGAGGGAAGCCGGGATGGTGGGCGGGCACCAGAGAAGGCTGGCTTGGAAGGCCATGAAGCTGATGACCAGCGCACAAAAGATGAGCCCGATACCCGTCCAGAAGGCACGTCCACGCCGAACTCGCAGGACCAGCCAAGCGGCAGCCAGCGCGGCGATGCCCCAGGCGATCCATTGCTGGATCTGGGTGAGCTTTTGCAGCTTCGGCAGGCTTAGAATTTGAGCGAGCGCCTGGGCGTGCAGGTAGGCGAGGCGCGGGTTGATATTCTCCTCGTGATCAGGGCCGATGACGATGACCTTGCCTTTGCCGAGCGCGGCTTTGTCCTCAGGGCTGAGGGCGTCGGCGAGGGTGCCGGTCATGAGATCGAGGGCGTTGATAACCGGGACGCTCGTGCCGGAGTCCACGGCCAGGCAGCCGTCGTTTTGCAGAGGGACAAAGGTGCCGTCGGCGAGGTAAGCCCCCGCGCCTGGACCGAGGCGTAGACGATGTAGGGCATAGGGACTGCTGGTGAGCCGCGCAAAGGTCTGTGCGAGCAGGCTGGGGACGAGGCTGCTCTCGGCCTGGAGGGCATAGGGCAGGGACCAGCCTTTGGTGCTTTGCCTCGTGGAGAGGAGACCCATATCCCCCAGGGGACGCAGGGCTGGATCAGGTGCGGAGATCAGGGCGCTGAAGGCAGGTGCGGCGCTGAGCGGACCATCCACGCGCTGGAAGCGGGGAAGCACATCTGCGAGCTCAGCCATGAAGGGAGGTATCTCGGGAGGTGTCTCGGCGGGCTGGATTTCGATGCCCTGTACGACCTGGGGGAAGGGGAGCAGTGCCTCGGCCACGGCGGGAATGAATTCAGGGGAGGGCTGCCCCCAGTTTAGAGGGGTGGCGATGACCAGGACTCGGGGTTCGTAGGGCTGAAGCGCCTTGAAAAGCGTCTGCCAGTCCAGCGGTTGGGGCGGCCATGCGGCATATTCTCCCTTCTGCTCTTCTCTTAGCGCCACAAAGGCAACCGATTCGCCGCCTTCGATGCCGACAGGCTGGCTGAGGCGCTCGCGGGCGTTGGCGACGAGAAAGTCGAGGAAGAGATCGTCCACATGCTGAAATCTCCCGGCACGTTGTTCACCATCCAGGTGCCAGGCAGCGGGGCCGAGACAGGAAAGTAGGAGGAGCAGGCGGAGCCAGGTCATGGTTCACTTTGACCCGAGGAATAGAGGGATGCCAAGCCTGGAATCACGAGGCGGGAGGCAACTTGCAGAAGGTGAAAAGACAAAGTTAGTCTCCAATTTAAGTGAAAACTTGTAAAAACCATAAAAACAATTAAATTTTAGCAAATAACCTTTCTCCCCAGACTATTCCTCCAAAATCACCCGCCGTTCCAGCGGCCTACCGACATTTTCCAATGAATACATATCGATGCGTCCTGTTCGCTCTGATTTTGCTGACTGCCCGCAGCATGGCGAGCACGATTAATTGGAGCAGCCAGTTCAACGCGGCACTCTTTACCAGTGCTGGACAGCCTCTGGACACGAGTTTCTCGTTTGAAATTGGGACTTTTCTGGCCGGTTTTGTGCCGACCTACCACAATACGAATCAATGGGAGGCCAATTGGCTGGTCTTTGACCGGGCCTTTGATCCTACGCCAGGAGATCCGAATGATGGCGATCCCGAAGGCTGGAACATCCCAGACCAATTCTTTGTCGGTGCAGCGGAGCACACGGGCCCGCTGGGGACTTCAGACTCGCTTTACTCAACTCCAGGGGCGGTTTTTGCCCAGAACTCAGTGGCTTATCTCTGGGTGTACAACGACAAAAACATCGTGCCCGGCAGTGAGTGGGCGCTAGTGACGGACAACGATAGCCTGGGCAATACAGGCAACAGTTGGCTGTTTCCCGACCCCAATGACCTGCCTGGAACCTCCTATGAATGGAAACTCGAAGACGCGGATCTGGCGGTTGTGGGTGGCGTCAACGGAGTGCGGGGAGAAGGTGACTACACGGTCGATCCCGGGGTCTTTAATCTTCAAACCATTGCCGTTCCAGAGCCTGGCTCAGCCCTTCTCGTAGCCCTGGCAGCGGGAGCGCTTTCCATCCGCCGGAACCGAAAAATCAAGGCAGCTCAAGGTTGATCTCCGAATGCACGGCAGTCACTCACATCCTCTTCAAAGGCGCGGCGGCAGGGGGCCGCGCCTTCTGTCGTTGCTGTGTGTTCTTGCTCTGTGTCTCATTGCCTCACAAGCCTCCGCACAAACGGCCGATTTTGGCGACTACTCCGGCTTCGGCAATGCCAGCAGCACAGTGGTGACGAGCCTGAAGATCGGCTCCACGACGGACAAGGAATCCAGCGCCACGACCAATGCCACGGCGACGGGGGATGACGTCACCGGCAGTGATGACGAGGATGGTGTGACCCTCCCGGCGACCGTCGTGAGAGGGGTCGTCAACTCCATGACGGTTAAGGTTTCAAACTCATCTGGCTTCACGGCCTATCTGAATGTGTGGATTGATTACAATCAGAATGGATTGTTGACCGACTCGGGCGAGCAGGTGGCCACGAATGTCACCATCTCCAATGGGGCGAATAACCTGAACCGGACAGTCAACTTTACCCCGCCAGCCTCTGCCAGTCTGGGAACGACGGCGGTGCGCGTGCGCCTGACCTCCAGCAGCTCCCCCGGTGCCACTTCGGTGAGCGGTAACGGAGAGGTGGAGGACCATCTGATCACCATGGTGACGAATACGGACTTCGGTGACTATCCCTCTTTTTCTTCTGCCTCCCAGGTGGCGAACTCGGTCATCCGCATCGGCACGAACGCCACAGACACGGAGGCCGAAAATCCCACCACGGGCGCTGCGACAGCGGATGATGAGGACGGGACGAATGATGAAGATCTGATCATGCCTGGCTTTACGGCGGGCATTTCGAGAACTCTGTCGATCCCTGTCACCGTGACGACGGGATCACTCTCTGGCAGCACGGCGAGACTACGCGTCTTCGCCGACTGGAATGGGGACAACGATGTATCTGACACGAATGAAACGCTGTCTGCACAGACCGTGAATTCATCAGGCACCTACAACTTCAATCTCACGCCCCCCTCAAACACCTCAGCGGGGACGAAGTACCTTCGTATTCGCATTACGGAAGGCAGCACGATTCCGAACTTCAGCGGCACATCGACCCTGAAAGGCGAGGTCGAAGATTATGCCATCGTTGTGGCGAACAGGGACTATGGCGACTATGCTCCCTTCCCGAGCGCCAGCAGCAGTACAAACTCGACACTGAGAATCGGTGCCATGGTCGATGGAGAACTCTCTGAGATAACGAACACCACTGCCACGGGGGATGATGCCAGCAACCTGGATGATGAAGACGGCGTCACCGTGCCGGCCAGTGTCGCACTCGGAGCATCTGGCAGTCTGACAGTCAATGTCACCAACACCCGGGGCTCGACGTCCTATCTAAACGCATGGCTCGACTTTAACGGCAATGGCGTGCTGACAGACAGCGGCGAGCAGATCGCCTCAAACACAACGATCAGCAACGGTACTAGCAATTCCAACCGTATCTTGAACTTCACGGTTCCAAACTCGGTGGACCCAGGAGTGGTCGGTCTGCGCGTGCGTCTCACTTCGAGCAGCTCGCCTGGGCCGGACGGGCATGACGGGATCGGTGAGATCGAGGACTACGTCATAACACTGGCCTGCCCCACCATCTCAGTCAGTCCGACCAGCCTTGCCACGCCGACCGTGGGCACGGCTTATAGCCAGACTTTCAGCCAGAGTGGTGGCACTGGCTCGGTCACCTGGTCTGTCAGCAGTGGGGCTTTGCCATCTTGGGCCACCTTAAATCCGTCCACAGGCACGATCAGCGGACTGCCTGACAGCACGGCTACATTCAGCTTCATTATTCGAGCCACTGCTGGAAATGGCTGTACAGGAACCCGTGCCTACTCACTCACTCCGGCCTGCCCGGTGATCACGGCCACACCGACTTCAGCGGCCAACGGAGAGATCGGCAGTTTGTACAACCAGGCCCTGAGCGCCAGTGGTGGCACGCCTGGCTATACTTGGACGCTTACCAGCGGCACCCTGCCGTCCGGGCTCAGTCTGGGCGCTGCCGGGGTCATCAGCGGCACACCAACCAGCTCAAATGGAGCGGGCACCAGTGTGACGCTCCGCGCCACGGATGCCTACGGTTGCTTTAAAGATCAGGCGGTCAGCATCAAAATATGTCCCCTGATCACGGTGAATCCCACCAGCCTTCCGACAGCCACAGTGAACTCAGACTTCAGCACAACGCTCAGCGCCAGTGGAGGAGCCTCGCCCTACACCTTTGCCGTTACCAGTGGCACCCTGCCATCGGGTTTGAGCCTCAGTTCCAGTACAGGAGCTGTCTCAGGCATTCCGACGAGCTCAGCCAGCCAGACTTTCACAGTGCGTGCTACGGATGCGAACGGATGCACCGGAACGAAGTCGTACACCTTGACGCCACTCTGCCCGGTCATCAGTGTCACTCCCACCACGACGACGGTGGGGAAAGTGGGCAGTTCCTTTTCACAGACCCTGTCCGCCTCCGGTGGCAAGACGCCCTACAGTGCGTGGACGATCACGAGCGGCACGCTGCCCACCGGTCTGAGTTTAAATGCTGGCACGGGTGTCATCAGCGGCACACCGACCGTGGTGGCGAGCCCCGCCACCAGCTTCACTGTGCGAGTAAATGACGCGTATGGTTGTCAGGGAACACAGGTCATCAGCCTGCAAATCTGTCCCGCCATTACGGTGAGTCCGACCACTCTTTCGAATGGAACCGTGGATCTCGCCTATGCGCAAACGGTCAGCGCCGCGGGTGGTGCCGAGCCCTATATTTTTGCCATCAGCAGCGGCAGTTTGCCCTCGGGATTGACGCTGGATTCGAGTTCGGGTGAGATCAGTGGCACCCCCACCAGCCCGACATCATCCTCCTTCATCGTGCGTGCCACAGACGCGAACAATTGTTCGGCGACACGCGCCTACACGCTCACCCCGTCACCCATCACAGACTTTGGGGATTTCTCCGGATTCGCGAGCGTCAGCAATATCGTTAACAATAGCCTCAGACTTGGCGCTTCAAGCGATGCGGAGGCCAGCCAGACCACCAACAACTCCGCCACAGGCGATGACACAACGGGAACAGATGATGAAAATGGTGTCACGATGCCCGCCTCCATCACGGCAGGCGGAGAGATCACTTTGCCTGTGACGGTGACCAACACCACGGGAGCCCCAGCTTACCTGAATGCCTGGATCGACTACAACAACAACGGCGCAGTGACTGATTCCGGCGAGCAGATCGCCACGAATGTCCTGGTTGAAGATGGAACCCTGGCGGAGGCTCAAAGCCTGTCTTTCCAGGTGCCCACTAATGCCTCCGTCGGCTCTGGCAGGGGGGTGCGTTTCCGTCTGACCAGCGTCGCCACCCCCGGCCCGACGGGGACTGGCACCACTGGGGAGGTCGAGGATTACGTCGTCAGCATCACCGCACCCACGCTGGACTATGGCGACTTCCATCTCTTCCTCAGCGCCAGCAGTCTGGCCAATACCAAACTTAGATTGGGAACTGGTGTGGATGTGGAAGGCGCGGCCACGACCAATGCCACAGCGACCGGGGATGACAGCACTGGAAGCGATGATGAAGATGGCGTGACAGTTCCAGCCTCGATCACCCAGGGTTCCAGCAGCAGCATTTCCGCCAGGGTGACGAACTCCACTGGAGCGACCGCCTACCTGAATGCGTGGATCGACTTTAATGGAAATGGAGTGCTGACGGATGCTGGTGAGCAGATCGCGACCAACACCACGGTCAGCAACGGCGTCTCGAACTCGAACCGCACGATCAACTTCACCACCCCTGCTGAGGTCAAGGCAGGCACCGTCGGCGTGCGTGTGCGTCTCACCAGCGTGAGCAGCCCCGGACCTGATGGAACGGACGGCACCGGTGAGGTCGAGGACTACACCACGAGCATCAACGTCAACACGGACTTCGGGGACTACGCACCCTTCCCCAGTGCCAGCAGCAAAGTGAACAGCAACCTGCGCATCGGTGCACTCACGGATGCAGAAGGCGGGCCAATGACCGATGACGGTGCTGGCGGAGATGACCTTGATGGAAATGATGACGAGGATGGCGTGAACATTCCTGCGAACATCGAGCAGGGCGCTGCAACGAGTCTCACGGTGAATCTGACGAACACGAGTGGTGGGACAACCTACCTGAACGCGTGGATCGACTTCAATCGCAATGGGGTGCTTACAGATATCGGCGAGCAGATCGCATCCAACACGACCATCGCGAACAATACCATAAACAGCAACCGTGTGATCAACTTCACCACTCCTGTGAGTGCTTCACTCGGCGAAACGGCGGTTCGTGTGCGTCTTACCTCCGTCAGCAGCCCGGGATCTGTTGGACTTGATGGCAATGGCGAGGTGGAGGATCACCTCACGACCATCGTCGTCCCCACTACGGACTATGGAGATGACAGTGACTTCGCGGATGCCTCCTCGGTGGTGAACAGCAATCTGAGGCTGGGAGCCCTGGTCGATGTGGAAGGAGCTTCCACCAGGAATGTTACGGCCTCAGGTGATGACAATACGGGGCTGGATGATGAAGACAGTGTTTCATTCCCTCCACTGACAGCAGGCCAGCCGGTGACCATGCCTGTGCTTGTGACAAATCTCACAGGTTCCACGGCCTATCTAAATGCCTGGATCGACTTTAATAACAACGGCAACCTGACCAATGCCGGAGAACAGGTGGCCTCCAACATCGAGATCCCGCCAGGCACTGACGGCGAAGTGGAAATCAACTTCAACGTGCCCACCAACGCCGTCACCGCCGCCGCCAGCGTGGGCGCGCGTTTCCGTCTCACCAGCGCCGCCAGCCCCGGCCCCACAGGGGCGTCCGGCATCGGTGAGGTGGAGGACCATCAGGTGGTCATCCTCGCACCATTGACGGACTTTGGTGACTTCAGCGGCGGTCCCAATGTCTCCAATACAGCCACCACCAATCTACGGCTCGGAGCCCTCGTGGACACCGAATATGCCGCCACAACGAACGACACGGCCACCGGAGATGACATCACCGCAGTGAATGACGAAGACGGCGCCACCATCCCCGCCATGACCGCAGGTGGGCCCGCCACCATCGTGGTTAATGTCACCAACACCAGCGGAGCACCCGGCTACCTGAATGTCTGGGTGGACTTTAATAACAACGGCATCTTCACAGATTCCGGCGAACAGGTGATGACGAACGGCGGCATCTCCACAGGAACATCCAGCAGCAACGTGAATGTGCCATTCACGGTGCCTCCAGGGGCGGTGACTGGCACGCCTCTCGGCGTGCGCGTGCGTATCACTTCAGACGTCAGCCCCGGCTCCTTTGGTTCGGGCGGTTTGGGAGAGGTGGAGGACTATGTCGTCAGCATCGCTGTACCGACCACTGACTTTGGTGACTTCAGCGGCTTTGCCGATGCCAGCAGCATACAGAACAGCAATCTGCGCCTTGGTGCATTGACTGACACGGAATTTGCCTCGACACGGAACGTCGGGGCTGCCGGTGATGATGCCACGGGCTTGGACGATGAAGATGCCGTCACCTTCCCCAGCATGACCACCGGAGCTCCCGTGACGGTGCCGGTGCAGGTGACGAACAACACCGGGGAGACGGCCTACCTCAATGCCTGGATCGACTACAACAACAACGGTGTGATCACCGACGCCGGCGAACAGATCGCCACGAATGTGCCCATTTCCGCCGGCACGTCGAATGGTGCCCAGATCCTCAGTTTCACAGTGCCTCCCGCTGCATTGACCGGAGTGAATCTGGGCGCGCGTGTCCGACTCACGAGCACCAGCAGCCCGGGCCCCATCGGAGCCAGTGGCAATGGTGAGGTCGAGGATTACATCGTCAACCTTACGGCTCCAACGACCGACTTTGGTGACTTCAGCGGATTTGGTGATGCCTCCCAGGGGGCAAATCCCGCCCTGCGCATGGGAGCCACTCTGGACACAGAGTTTGCCTCCACCCGAAATGCAACGGCCACGGGTGATGACATAACAGGAAGCGATGACGAAGATGGCGTGGTGCTGCCGGCAATGATCGCCGGTCAGACCGTGGTGATTCCAGTGACTGTCACCAACATCACCGGAGCCTTCGGCTATTTGAATGTGTGGTTTGACTTCAATGGCAACGGCCTGCTGACGGACAGTGGTGAGCACATCGCCACGAATTTGACGGTCGTCACCGGAACGACGAACGGAGTTGTGAATCTGACAGTCGTCGTGCCCGCTACGGCTGTGACTGGCACTCCGGTGGGCCTGCGGTTCCGTTATTCGGCACCCAGCGGCCTGGGGCCGACGGGAGCAAATCCACTCGCTGGTGAGATCGAGGATTATGCCGTCACCATCGCGGCACCGACGACGGACTTTGGGGATTATGCTGGCTTTGCCGATGCCAGCAGCATCCGCAACAGCAACCTTAGAATCGGCACCACAACGGACACGGAGTTTCTCCCCACACGGAATGCCGTCGCCACCGGGGATGATGTCATAGGCAGTGATGACGAGGATGGTGTCACTCTGCCAAGCATGACCACTGGTGAACTCGTGACCATCCCCGTGCTGGTAACGAATAACTCTGGTTCAACCGCCTATCTCAATGCCTGGATCGACTATAATAACAACGGCCTGCTGACGGACAGCGGCGAGCAGGTCGCAACGAATGTGGCTGTCAACACGGGCACGAGCAATGCCACGCGGAACATCAGCTTCACCGTTTCTCCTGCGGCGCTGACCGGAACCAATCTCGGGGTCCGTTTCCGCCTCACCAGCACCAGCAGTCCTGGTCCTGTTGGTGCCAGTGGCAATGGTGAAGTGGAGGATTACATCGTCAGTCTGCTTTCCCCCACGACTGACTTTGGTGACTTCAATCGTTTCGGCAGCGCCAGCAATGCTGTGAACAGCAACCTCCGCCTCGGTACTCAGTTGGATGCTGAGTTCGCCGCCACGACGAATGCCATGGCCACCGGGGATGACATCACCGGCAGCAATGATGAAGACGGGGTGACGCTGCCGCCCATGATCGCCGGCCAGACGCTCAGCATCCCTGCTGTGGTGACGAACCTCACAGGTGCCAATGCCTACCTGAATATGTGGATGGACTTCAACAACGACGGTCTGCTGACAGGTGCTGGAGAGCAGGTGGCAAGCAATGTCACGGTCGGCACCGGCAACAACGGAATCACGGCCAATTTGAATGTCACCGTGCCAGCCACCGCCGTCACAGGCACACCGGTTGGCATTCGGGTGCGTCTGACCAGCGTGACGAATCCTGGATCGACCGGTGCCCTGGCCAGCATCGGTGAAGTGGAGGACTACATTCTGACCATCAGCCCTCCGACGACAGATTTTGGTGACTACTCCGGCTTTGTGGATGCCAGCAGCACGGTGAACAGCAGCATCAAGCTCGGTGCTCTGACAGACACGGAGTACATCTCCACCCGCAATGCGACGGCCACCGGGGATGACACAACGGGCAGTGATGATGAAGATGCCGCCGTCATCCCTGCCATGACGGCAGGCGCTCCGGCCACGGTCTCCGTCATGGTCACCAACACCAGCGGAGCACCGGCCTATCTCAACGGATGGATTGATTTTAATAACAACGGAATCCTCACGGACAGCGGTGAGCAGATCGGAACAAATGTACTTATCGCCACGGGCACCAGCCTTTCCACGCGGGACATCAGCTTCACCGTGC
The DNA here is from genome assembly GCA_964390165.1 of uncultured Prosthecobacter sp. Lineage (GTDB taxonomy): Bacteria > Verrucomicrobiota > Verrucomicrobiia > Verrucomicrobiales > Verrucomicrobiaceae > Prosthecobacter. Next base: position 42,749 of record CAYMHJ010000003.1, read on the forward strand.
CGGCCACTGCAGTGACGGGGATGAATCTGGGCATGCGCCTACGCCTCACCAGCACCAGCAGTCCCGGTGCCACGGGAGCGAGTGGAAACGGTGAGGTCGAGGATTACGGGGTCAGCATTTCCATGCCTCCTCTTGATTATGGCGACCACTCAGCATTGGCTCCCGCCAGCAGCACTGCAAACACCAGCCTCCGTCTCGGTGCCTTGGTGGACACCGAGTTTGTGCCCACTGAGAATGCCGTGGCCTCCGGGGATGACATCACGGGCAAGGATGATGAAGATGGTGTGACGATCAACACCATGACTGCCGGTGCCCCAGCCAGCATCGTGGTGACTGCCACAAATGCCACTGCGGCACCCGCCTATCTCAACGCCTGGATCGACTACGACAACAACGGCTCACTCTCCGACTCTGGTGAGCAGCTCGCCACCAATGTGACGGTAGACTCCGGCACGAATGGCGGCGAGTTCCCGCTGAACTTCACGGTGCCTGCCAATGCGGTCACTGGCGCGAATCTTGCCCTTCGTTTCCGGATCACCAGCACTCTGAATCCCGGAGTTGGGGGGAATTCAGGCATTGGTGAGGTGGAGGATTATGTCTCCACAATCGCGGTGCCGACGACAGACTTTGGTGATTGGAGTGGTGCTGGAGATGCCTGGAGCACCGCCAGTTCAAATCTCCGCATGGGTGCGCTGGCCGACACCGAGTATGTCTCCACCCGGAATGCCACCGCCACAGGAGATGACACTGTCGGCAGCGATGATGAAGAGGGCGTGACGATGTCTGCCGGCTACAACCTGGGTTCCTCTTCTTCGCTCACTGTCGTGACGACCAACCTCACAGGCACTCCAGCCTATTTGAATGCCTGGGTGGATTGGAACGACAACGGGGTGTTTACTGATGCCGGCGAGCAGATCACAACCAACGTCGCCATACCCAGCGGAACGACCGCCAGCATGCAGACGGTCAGTTTCACCGTGCCTGTCAATGCCGTGCCGGGAGGCCGAGGTGCTCGTTTCCGCTTCTGCAACGTGCAGAATCCAACACCTCTCGGAGCTGCGGGCATGGGTGAGGTGGAAGATTATCTGCTCAACGTCTTCTGCCCCACCATCACGGTCAGCCCGACCAGTCTGACGACTCCGACCGTGGGCACACCTTACAGCGCAGCGGTGACGGTCACAGGTGGTACGGCACCTCATTCCTTTGCCGTCAGCAATGGCAGCCTGCCTGCGGGCCTGACATTAAATGCAACCACGGGTGTCATCTCTGGCACGCCGACGAGCGGAGCCAGCCAGACCTTCACCATCCGCGCGACAGACCTGCACGACTGCTTGGGCACACGCACCTACACTCTCGCTCCGCTATGCACGCCGATCAGCATCTCGCCGGCCACGATGACTTCAGGAACGGTCGGTGTGTTTTACAGCCAGACACTCAGCGCCGCAGGTGGTACGGCTCCTTACAGTTTGTGGTCAGTCACCAGCGGCACGCTTCCCGCAGGTCTCTCATTAAATGCAGCCACAGGCGTGATCTCTGGTACGCCGACAGCCTCCGTCAGCCCGCCCACGAACATCACCGTGCGTGTCTCTGACACTTATGGCTGCCAGGGCACGCAGGTCATCAGTCTAAAGATCTGTCCGGTGGTCACCCTGAGTCCCACGTCCCTTCCTGCGGCTACAGTTGGCTCGGCCTACAGTCAGACGATCAGTGGCGGCGGAGGAGCCACCCCCTACACATACACAATCAGCAGCGGCAGCCTGCCTGTCTGGGCCACGCTGAATGCTGGCACAGGTGTCATCAGTGGCCTGCCAAACAACACGACCACGGCCAGCTTTATCATCCGAGCCACCGATGCCAATGGCTGCTCGGGCACGCGCGCCTACAGCATCACACCCTCCTGCCCGACGATCTCGGTCACGCCTTCGGCACCGGTGCCTGGCACGGTCGGCACGGCTTACAGCCAGGCACTGACTGCTAGCGGAGGCAATGCCGCCTATACCTGGACGACCGTGAGCGGTGCCTGGCCGACAGGGCTGAGCTTGAGCAGTACGGGGGTCATCAGTGGCACACCCACTGCGGCCAATGGAGCCGGAGCGAGCGTCACCGTGCGTGTGACGGATGTCTATGGCTGTACCAAGGATCAGACGGTCACTCTAAAAATCTGCCCGGTGATCACGGTGAATCCTACCTCGCTGGCAAATGGTGCTGTGGGGCTGTCCTACAATCAGACCATCTCTGCCAGTGGCAGCACCTCGGCATATATCTATTCGGTCAGCAGCGGCTCGTTGCCGTCCTGGGCCACACTCAATGCCAGCAGCGGCACCATCACCGGCACGCCCAGCAGCAGCACAAGCGCCTCCTTCTCCATCCTCGCCACGGATGCCAGTGGCTGCACGGGCACACGCAGCTTCAGCATCACTCCCACCTGCCCATCCATCAGCATCAGCCCGGAGACGGCGGCACCAGCAAGAATGGGCGTTGCCTACTCACAGACACTCACGGCCACCGGCGGCACAGGTGCCTATACCTGGAGCACGGTGAGCGGCGGCTGGCCGCTAGGACTGAGCATGAATTCATCCGGGGTGATCAGTGGCACACCGTTGCTCATCACAGCTCTTCCTGTCAGCGTCACCGTGCGCGCCACGGACATCTACGGCTGCTCCAGCACACGGGAGGTAAGCATCGTTGTTTGTCCGGTGATCACCCCGTCTCCCTCCACTCTACCAAATGGAACGGTGGGCTCACCCTACTCCCAGATCATCACCGCCTTGGTTGGGGTCGTGCCCTTCACCTTCTCGATCAGTGCTGGCAGCCTGCCAGACGGGCTGACCATCAACAGCCTCACCGGCATCATCAGCGGCACGCCCACCAGTTCTGCCAATGCCGTCTTCACGGTGCGTGTCACGGATCTGCTCGGCTGCATCGGCACACGAAGCTACAGTGTCACCCCCGTTTGCCCCACCATCAGTCTCAACCCCACATCGCTGGCAAATGGAGTCGTCGGCACCGCCTACTCACAGACAGTTTCGGCCAGTGGCAGCACCGGGCCTTACACCTTTGCCGTCAGTGCCGGTTCCCTGCCAACCTGGGCTTCTTTGAATACCACCACCGGCACCATCACAGGTACGCCGACCAGCACCACAAGCAGCACCTTCACCCTCCGTGCCACGGACGTGTATGGCTGCACGGGCACACGCAGCTACACCATCGCCCCAGTCTGCCCGACCATCACGATCACGACTTCGGCCATCACCGCCTATCTCGGGGCCGGCTTCAGTCAAAGCCTCGCAGCCAGTGGCGGCACCGCACCCTATTCCGTCTGGACCGTGACCAGCGGCACCATGCCTGCAGGACTGACGCTGAATTCATCCGGGCTGATCACCGGCACTCCGACGGTCATCGGCAGCAGCGCCGTCACGGTCCGCGCCAATGATCTCTACGGCTGCCAGGGTTCACGAAGTATCACCATCACGGTGAAGGGCCTCACCGTCGGCAATCTCGTCTGGCAGGATAACAATAATAATGGCTTCGTCGATGCCGGTGAACCCGGAGTCTCCGGTGTCCAGGTGCAGCTCATGAATCCCGGCGCGGACAATGTCATCGGCGGCAGCAGCGCGGATGTGCAGGTGGGCGCACTCGTCACCACCCCGGCCAGCGGAGCCTACAGCTTTACCAACCTGCCTCCGGGGAATTATTACCTCCGCCTTGTCCCTCCGGCCGCTTTCACCCACACCAGCGGCACCCCCGCCACCACTGACAACAGCGTGAATAACAATAACGACGGTTCCCAGCCTGGTGGTCCCGGAACGCCGATCTTCAGCCCTGTCTTCAATCTCACCCCTGGGGCGGAACCGAACTCGGATGGAGACACCGACCCTGACACCAACCTCACGATGGACTTCGGTCTCTGGGCTCCGCTGGGCGTCGGCAATCTCGTCTTCATCGACCTCAACGGCAGCGGCACATTCAGCTTCAATGAAGGCATCGAAGGCGCCTATGTTTATATTTTCCCGCAGGGCTCAGACCCAGCCACTGATGAACCTGTCGGTGTTGGCTACACCGACCACAAAGGCCGTTATTTCATTGATGGACTGAATCCCGGCAGCTACTTCCTGCACCTGCCGGCATTCCAGTTTGCCACCAATGCCCTGCTTGCCGGCATGATCCCCATCACCAGCGTCGTCGCAGGTGATGATGACAGCGGCCAGGATCTCCTCTCGGCATCCACACCCGCCACCACAGGGGCCAGCAGCGCCGTCTTCACCCTCTCTCCTGGCACGGAGCCGACCGGCGCTGCCGAACCCGGATTTGAAGGCTTCGTCGATGACGCCTTCATCGACTCGAACAATGACTTCACTCTCGATCTCGGCCTTCGTAGCCCCAGCGGCACTGGTTATCCGCTCGCTCAGCGCGAGCGAAGCACCGTCATCGTCAGCGAGAGCATCGAGGCTGGAGTGGAGATGCCGGAAAGCACCACCACCACCACTGCCCAGACCTTCGCCGCCTGGACCGAACTCCATGCTGGTGAAGAGGATGGAGACCTGTATCCCAACCTGCTGGAGTATGCTCTCGACACCAACCCTGCCGATGGCCGCAGCGGGGCAGGGGAGTTCAGGATGGAAACCACCGTCCTCGGCACTGCTGACGTCGTCTTCACCCGGCCGGCCAATGGTCGTGCAGACATCCGCTACGACCTCGAAACCAGCCTCGACTCTCTCGATTGGGCAAAAACGGATATCATCCCCAGCATGACCATTGGCGGCGATGGTCGCCAGCTTGTTCGTTACGCTGGAGTCGATGCCGCCACCCTAGGTCCCCGCGTCTCCTTCCGACTGAAGATCGGTCTCGACAGCAATCTCGACGGTGCCGCCGAGCAGACCGCCACGTCACCTGTCATCATGTTCAGCCGCGAGACCTTCCCCGTCGGCCAGCGCACCTTCTCCATGCCACTTGTCCAGGCTGAACTCTTCGCCGGGACCATCGCACAGGAGGGGCTTAACGTCATCCTGCCTCAGGCCGTGACCCCGCCAGCCGAAGCCAGACTTTATCTCGAAGACCTCGTGTCTGGCAGCACGCATGAGATTGATGAATCCGCCAGCACGGGCATTCGCCTGAAACTGGAGTCGGGAGCCATCGTTCCCAGCCTCTCACGCATCGCTCTGCGCGCCCACCACTCCCTCGGCAGCCTCCTGCCTTCCGACCTCCTCACCGCCGGGGATCGTGTCCTCACCTTCGATGCCGCGGCGAACGGCTTCACCTCCATCGATCTCACCAGCGCCGGCTGGAGCAGCGACCCGGTCATGCCGAAAAATGGCGGTGTCCTCGTCCATCTCCGCAGCAGTGAAGTTACGGTGCTTCTCACGGGTCAGGTTTCTCAAAAGCCCGTCATCATCCCCGCTGCCGCCACCCGCCTCATGGGCAGCGCCAGCGTCGTGACCGAGTCCACGCTGAGCCTCGGGCTCACGAGTGAAAACAACTTCCGCGCCGCCATCGATCCCGCCTCCGCCACCCGCCTCCGACTTTGGGAGGCCGACACCGATCCAGACGAGACCGGCTATGATCAGCTCTACCTCAGCCCCATCATGTGGATGCGCGAGAGCGACACTGCGGCGCAGAACCTTACGGAAGAAAAAATCATCGAGCCTTTCCGCGCCTTCTTCCTCGTCCCCTGAAACAAGGTGGGAAAGGAATGAGCGGACATGCCCGGTCAAAGGCCGATTGCTTACCATTTCCTCATCGGAATGGATACTGGCACGACTCCAGCACGTAGATACAGACACCATGGCCAAACTCACCTTTGCACTCGAAGACGGACAGGAAGTGATCGTTCCCCTCACGGAGCGTATCACCCTTGGTCGTGACGAGGACAACGACGTCGTGGTCAATGATGACCAACTCGCTCTCCAGCACGCCGAGATTCTGCCCCACTCCAGCGGCGGCTATGAGGTGCGCGATCTCGGCTCCTCCACCGGCACCTTCGTCAATGGGGCGCGCGTCGAAAGCTGCCGACTCATTCAGGGAGATCTTCTCGCCTTTGGCCCGCTCACGGCCGTTCTTGATCTCGAAGTGCCTGATCTTTCCCCTCCGGAACACGCTGAGGCACCAGCGGCCGAGGCCGTCGCTGCGATGGAGGAGCGCCTCACCCACTGGCAGGCCGCCGCCAGGGCGGCTGAGGCAGCTCATCAGCAGTGGCTCACCGCCATCGCCGATCTCACCTGCCAGCATGGAGAAAAAAACGCTGCCCTCCAGCAGCTCGGCACTGACATCACCGCCGCTCAGGAAAAGCTCTCCGAACTCACGACACAGCGGCAGGAGGCAACCCAAAAGCTCGAAAAGATCCAGAGTGAAACCACCCAGGCCCAGGCTCGTCTCAGCGAGCTGCGCCAGCAGATCACCCACCTCGAACTCGGTTTCCAACAAAGTCAGAGCCGCCTTGCAGACCAGAAGGCAGAGCTCAAAAGCGCCGAAGAAAATCTTACCCAAACACAGGCGAGACTTCAGGAAGCCGAGACCCGCCATGGCACACTGGCCGCTGCCATCGCAAACTTACTCCAGGATCAGCGGCAGCGTGAGTCGAAACTCAGCCAGCTCACCACCGAATTAAAAAGCACCGAGATCCAGCTCACCACGCGCCGTCGCGAGCTAGCTGACGAGACTCGGCATCTCGAAGAAACAAAGCGTCGGCGCAGCGAGCTCGAAAAGCAGGGTCCGCCCGCCGCACCACAGCGGCCCGCTGAGCCCACCAGGCCACCAGCGCAACTCGCAGCAGCACACAGCCCTGCTCCAGCGCCTGCCCATCGAGGTCCGCGCATTGTTGCTATCGATTCCCCTCGGGTCACCGTCATCCCCATGAAGTCCGAGCGCGTCGTCAAACGCACCGGCGATACCCCGCCTCGAAAAGGAACGTGAGGTTGGGCAGTTTTAATGCCCGCCGATGGCGATGGGTTTGTAGCCCCCTTTGGACCGGAAGTAGAGCCACATGCCGAGATAACACACGAGCATGAAGCCGGGCAGCACGGCGATGTTCGTGAAGGCCCCGCGCTTGCTGTCAGCCTGCACGGCGGTGAGTTCTTGGGTATCCGCTGCATTGAGCGATTTGATTTTCTCCTGATCAAGGCTTGGTGTCTCACCGAAGATACTGGGCTTCGCCGGACCAGCGACTTTGGCGAGCAGGGCTCCGTGATCCTTGGTCAGGCGCTGGTGCATGTCCTGATCCTGTTGATAGCCGATGAAGGGACTGCCCAGCACTCCGAGGAAGAGTACTCCAACGGCGGAGACGCCGTTCAGGGTGAGCGCGCCACCTTTGGGGAACTGCTCGGAGGTCAGGCCCAGCGTGGTGCTCCACAGGAAGGTTTTTCCAAAAGCATAGATCGTGGAGGCGGCGACGATGGTCCAGCCGACGCTCTTTGACAGCAGCATCAGGCCGACGATGGCGACTCCAGAGCCGAGCACCAGCAAACCGATGGGTGAGAAGCGATGCACGATGGGCCCGGCATAGAAACGCAGAATGGTCATGATGGCGGAGACATAGACGAAGACCCAGGCGGCGAAGTTGGGCAAATCCTTCGGACCATTGAGCTTCAGCAACTCGGGCATCCAGCCATCGGTTCCGAGCTCTGTGGTGGCGAGCGGGCCGATGATGATGAGCACGATAAGGAAGAGCCAGTTGCCAAGAGACTGTGTGTAGAGGCCTATGGCGACCGCGACGACTCCTGCGATGGCGAGGTCGTAGGTCCAGTTCACTTCCATGCCCGCCATCTGATACACGGCGGCGACGATGAGGGCGGTGATCATAAAGAAGCCGACCGCGCCGACTTCCTTCAGCATGTCGCGGTAGCTCACACCGGCAGCCACGCGCTCATTGACAGGGAATTTGCAGGGCAGGATCAGCAGCGCGTAGAGCACGACAGGCACGAAGCAGAGCGCGAAGCGGAATTTCCACACGGCATCGAATCCGAGTGTGGTGTTCGGGAACAAGGCGCAGAACAGCGCGCCAAGCGCCAAGCCTGCTGGCCAGCCAGCGTGCAGGATGTTCAGCCACTTCGATTTCTCTTTGCTGAACACTGTGGCGACGACGGGATTGATGAAGGATTCGACGGTGCCGTTTGCCACAGCCACGAGCAGGGTGCTCCAGTAGAAGGAGGTGAAGCCATCCGCATTGAGAGTCAGCACAAGTGAGACGAGATGACAGACGATGGCAAAGAGGGCGACGGTCTTGTATCCGATCCAGTCGATGATCAGGCTGAAGAAGATGATGCTCAGCGCAAAGGGCCACATGCCCGCACCATTGATCGCGCCTTTCTCATTTTCAGAGAGATTAAAGCCATCCTGAAGCAGGCCGATCGTATTGGCACGCACACCGAACACAAACGAGGTGGCTACGAGGGCAATGAAGCAGGCCCAGAACAGTTTCATGTCGGGCCGGGATGCGGAGGCGGAGGAGGAGTTCATGGTCGGAAGTTGGGAAAGCGGCGGGATTACAGGGGAAACCCTGCTGGGCGGCAATGCTTTTTTGAAATTCTGTTTTTCGCAATTCATGCTGCCGCAGGCTGATGCCATGACTTCATTGGACGGAGGTCTCGAAGGCTAAAAGCACGATCTGTCGGGGTGAGACTTGCTGCCTCACAAAGGCCAAGCGTGGGGGCGAACGATTTGAGCGCTGCGCCCTGTCCCATCCTCCCTGGTGCATGGACAATCCCGCCGCACGCTCCGTGAGAGCAAGAGGTTCCGCCTCTTTGGCGTTTTGGCGTGCTCATTTTGTTTCGCCCCCCTTTTCCTGCCATGAAAAAGATCCTCATCACCCTCTCGGGCTTTGTATTTCTCGCCTCGTCGCTGCATGCCGCTGCGCCGAAGAAGGAGGAGACGATTGATCCCTCGAAGCCGGTGTCGTTTTACAAGCACATCCGCCCGATCCTCCAGGCGAACTGCACGGGCTGCCATCAGCCGGCAAAGGCCAAGGGCGACTACATCATGACGGACTTCGCCAAGCTGCTCGCGGGCGGTGAAGAGGGGAACGCCATCGTGCCGGGCAAGCCTGAGGAGTCGAATTTGATCAAAGTCTCGACGCCGAATGCCGAGGGCAAGGTCGAGATGCCGCCGAAGGGCGATCCGCTCCATGAATCTCAGATCGCGCTGATCAAAAAATGGGTCAGCGAAGGTGCGAAGGATGACACGCCCGCTTCGGCGATGGCGCATTATGACATGGAGCATCCGCCCGTGTATGTGACCGCACCGGCGGTGACCTCGCTGGAGTATTCGCCCGATGGCTCGCTGATCGCCGTCGCCGGTTATCACGAGGTTTTGATCCACAAGGCAGACGGCAGCAGCATCGTCACGCGCTTGGTCGGTCTCTCTGAGCGTGTGCAAAAACTCGCTTGGTCGCCCGATGGGAAGAAGATCCTCGTCACCGGCGGCAGCCCGGCTCGTATGGGGGAAATCCAGATCTGGGATGTCGCGGCGAAGAAGCTCGAACTCTCCAAATCGCTCACCTTTGACACGCTGTATGGCGCGAGCTGGTCGCCCGATGGCAAGTTCATCGCGGTCGGTTGTGGCGACAACGGCATGAGAGCCTACGAGGCCGCTTCGGGCAAAGAAGTGGTCTTCATGGGCGGACACAGCGACTGGGTGCTCGACACCGTTTGGGGCCTGGAAGGCAAACTCATCGCCTCCTGCGGTCGCGACATGAGTGTGAAGCTCACGGAGGTCGCCACGCAACGCTTCGTGGACAACATTACCTCCATCACGCCCGGTGCTTTAAAAGGCGGCGTGCAGGCACTGGCGCGGCATCCTTCGCGCAATGAAATCCTCATCGGCGGCACGGACGGCGTGCCTGCGATCTATCGCATGGAGCGCATCACGAAGCGTGTCATCGGCGACAACGCCAACCTCATCCGCAAATTCCCCGTCATGCAGGGTCGCATTTTCGGCGTCGATTTCGCCCCAGATGGCAAGCGCATCGCGGCGGGTGCCTCACATGAAGGCAGCGGCATGGTGAACATCTACGCCAGCGAGTATGACAGCACCTTGCCAGAACCCGTGAAGAAGATCGTCGAGACCGTGAACGGCAAGGGCAAGGAGCTCGATGACTGGGTGACGAAGGATGTGAAGCAGCTCAGCAGCACGCCGATGCCTTGCGGGATCTTCAGCGTCAGCTTTTCGCCCGATGGCAAAAGCGTCGCCGCCGCAGGTCAGGATGGCCGCATTCGCCTCATCGACACCGCCACAGGCAAGATTGCCAAAGAGTTCGTCAGCGTGCCGCTCGTCGCCGACAAAGCTCTCGCCGCCAGTGATGTGATCGCCGACGACAGCGTCCGCGCCACGGCGAAGAAGGACGACAAGGTCGAGACACTCGTCCCAGGCCTCACCGTCGCCAGCATCGAGGTCGAGCCAAAGAGCGTCAGCATCGCCAAGCCGACCGAGTATGCCCAGCTTCTCGTCACCGCCACGATGAGCAACGGCACCAAGGCCGACATCACCCGCATGGCCAAGCTCACCAGCACCAACGAAGCCGCCGCCATCGTCAACGAGCGCGGCATGGTCCGTCCGGGCAAGGATGGCAAAGGCGAAGTGAAGATCGCCTTCATGGGCAAAGCCGCCACCGTGCCCGTCAGTGTCACTGGCATGAACGTCGCGCTGAAACCCGACTACGTCCGCGATGTGATGCCCATCTCCAGCAAGCTCGGTTGCAACATGGGCACCTGCCACGGAGCCAAGGACGGCAAAGCGGGCTTCAAGCTCAGCCTGCGTGGTTATGATCCAATCTATGACGTGCTCGCCTTCACTGATGAACTCGCCAGCCGCCGTGCCAACGTGGCCTCGCCGGAGCATTCGCTCATGCTTTTGAAGGCCAGCGGCAGCGTGCCTCATGAAGGCGGCCAGCTCACCGTGCCGGGCGAGCTTTACTACGAGACGCTGAAAGCCTGGATCAGCCAGGGCGCGAAGCTCGACCTCAAAACTCCGCGCGTCACCAGCATCGAGATCTTCCCGAAAAACCCTGTTCTGGAGCGCATCGGCAACCGCCAGCAGATGCGTGTCATCGCCCGTTATGCCGACGGCTATGTCCGCGATGTCACCGCGGAATCCTTTGTCGATAGCGGCAATGGCGACGTGATCGAAGCCGACAAAACCGGCCTGATGACCAGCCTGCGTCGTGGTGAAGCCGCCATCCTCGCCCGCTTTGAAGGAGCCTACGCCGCCACCACCATCACCGTCATGGGCGACCGCACGGGCTTTGCCTGGAAAGAGCCTGAGAAGTGGAACAAGATCGACGAACTCGTCACCCGGAAGTGGGAGCGCATGAAGATCGAGCCGAGCGGTCTGTGCAGCGACGAAGACTTCCTCCGCCGCGTGCATCTCGACCTCACCGGCCTGCCTCCGAAAGCGGAAGAAGTCCGTGCCTTCGTCGCCGATACCCGCGACACCCGCACGAAGCGCAATGAGGTCATCGACAAGCTCATCGGCAACCCTGACTTCGTCGATCATTGGTCCAACAAATGGGCCGACATGCTCCAGGTGAACTCCAAGTTCCTCGGCAACGAAGGCGTGACCAATCTCCGCGCCTGGATCAAGCAGCAGGTCGCTGACAACACGCCCTATGACCGCATGGCCTACCGCATCATCACGGCCTCCGGCTCAAACAAAGACAACCCCGCCGCTGCTTACTTCAAGACCGTGCGCACCCCGGAAGAACTGGTGGAAAACACCACGCATCTGTTTTTGGCCACCCGCTTTAACTGCAATAAGTGCCACGACCATCCTTTCGAGAAATGGACCTGGGATCAGTATTACCAGACCGCCGCTTTCTTTGCCCAGGTGGAGCTGAAAACCGACCCCGCCAGCGCTGGCAAAACCATCGGCGGCACCGCGGTGGAAGGTGCGAAGCCGCTCTATGAGATCGTTGCCGACAAAACAGCCGGTGAGATGAACCACCTCCGCACGAATGCGCCGGTCGCTCCGCAGGTGCCCTTTGATGCCGAGCTGGTCAGCAAGACCGCCACCTCCCGCCGCGAGCAGTTTGCCACCTGGATGACCAGCCCGGAGAACGACTACTTCGCCATGAGCTACG
>CAYMHJ010000004.1:0-49642 GCA_964390165.1 uncultured Prosthecobacter sp.
AAATTGCCGAACGGCAAAACGAGATTGCCGAACGGCAAAATCAAAATGCCGAACGGCAAAATCAAATTGCCGAACGACAGAATCAAATTGCCGAACGGCAAAACGAGATTGCCGAACGGCAAAATCAAAATGCCGAACGGCAAAATCAAATTGCCGAACGACAGAATCAAATTGCCGAACGGCAAAACGAGATTGCCGAACGGCAAAATCAAAATGCCGAACGACAAAACGAGATTGCCGAACAGCAAAATCAAAATGCCGAACGGCAAAATCAAATTGCCGAACGACAAAATTGATCTGCCTGAGGGCTGCGCGCCCTGGCCGCATCAAAGATTTCCTGGGCCGGGCGGCAAAACGAAATTGCTGGAGAGCTGTGCGTCCTAGCCGCCTGCCTATTCAGCACTGCCGTTCATCCTTGGCTAAGACATCCTGTTCTGCGCCCTGCTGAGCGCAGGCAGAGAGGGGCGGCATGGCCTTTAGCGCGGCAGCGTCTTGGAGTGCGGCGGCTGTGACGCCGCTTTGGCGTGCCAGACTGGTCTTTGTGCAGGAGGGCTGAGGCTGGCGCGTAAGCTGCATGACTGGGCTGAAGCGGTGTGCCGCATCATTTTCTGCGCAGTCACGGAGACCTGCACCTGGCCAGGGGGCGGAGTCAGAGCGCCTCTCTTTCCCAAGCAGTCTGAGGGGGGAGGCTGACGCTTTACCGCCAGCCTCTGGGAAAAAGGGGTGGAGTTTTTTTGACTCCTCTTTCCAGCGGGCTCAGCCAAGCACGGCAGTGGCTTCCTTACCTTCGATGACCTTTTGTGAGGGCTCGCGGATCTCATAGACGATGCCGATGAGCTTGAGGAAGCGGATGATGTAATAAGAGATGTCGATCTCCCACCAGAAGAAGCCCTGACGTGCGCAGTGCGGGTAGTAGTGGTGGTTGTTGTGCCAGCCTTCACCAAGCGTGAGGATGGCAAGGATGAAGGAGTTCTTACTCGACTCACCCGTTTCATAGCGGCGTCTGCCGAGGAGATGGCAGAAGGAATTGATGGCGAAGGTGGTGTGGTAAAGGATGACGGTGCTGACGCAGAAGCCCCAGAGGAGGCCGGGCAGACCGGCGAAGAGGAAACAGGCGAGCATGAGGCTTGCCGGCGGTATCCAGTGATATTTGTCGATGAAGACGAGCTCGGGGAACTTGGTGAGGTCCTTCACGCGCTTGGCGTCATAGGCATTGTAGTCGGGGGCCAGAATCCAGCCGACGTGAGCCCAGTAGAAGCCCTGCTGTTTCACGGAATGGATGTCATCCTCCTGATCAGAGTGCTGGTGATGATGGCGGTGATGGGCAGCCCACCAGAGAGCGCCTTTTTGTGCTGACATGCCACCCAACCATGCCAGGACGAACTGGAACCAGCGGGAGGTTTTGAAGGAACGATGGGAGAAGTAGCGGTGGTAACCGCCGGTGATGCCGAACTTGCGGATCAGGAAAAGAACGGCACAAAGAATCAGGCTGGTGGCGTCTGGCTTGATCAAAAACAACGCGCAGAGTGCAGCGATGTGGATGGCGAAAAACATGAGAGCTCCGGGGCTCGTATAGGATGCGGTAACGGTTCTGGTCACGATACGTCTTGGCGTTGGGTTGGAGAAAGCGCGCGGGGTATAACCGCGACCTGGATGGAAATCAACTCTTCGATATAGCGGGAGAGAGAGCCAATCTTGTCACATGGGTGGCTGGAAGCTGCATTTTCCATGGGTGAAGGAGGCAAAACAGGCAAGAGAGTCTGCATCTTGTCCGTAGTCGGAGGCTATGTCGCCCCATCACCCTGCGACCCGTCGTGATATTTTACAGGCCGGTGCCATCAGCCTCCTCGGGCTGGGGATGAATCATCTCACGAGCCTGCGGACTCTGGCGGCACCCGGTTCGGCACCTGCGCCGAGGGCGAAGTCAGTCATCTACATCTTCCTCTCCGGTGGACTGGCCCAGCAGGAGAGCTTCGATCTAAAACCAGATGCACCGATGGAAGTGCGCGGGGAATTCAAGCCGATCCGCACCCGGACGCCGGGCACGCATATCTGCGAGCATCTGCCCAGGCTGGCCAGGATCTCGGAAAAGTGGTCGCTGGTCCGATCATTGACGCATGGAAACAGCGATCATTCACAGGGCCACCATGTCATGCTGACAGGGCGAACCGACATCCCGCTTGGCTTTGACCCATCGAAGCCAAAGAAATCAGACCACCCCAGCATGGCGGCGCTGGCCACTGCCCTGCTGCCGAGAAAGAAGGACAATCTGCCTCCGGCAATCGTGCTGCCAGACAAACTGGTCCACCGCACTGGTCGAACGCTCGCAGGACAGTTCAGCGGGACTCTGGGCTCACAGCATGATCCCTGGTTCCTGGAGATGTCTCCGTATCACCCAAATCACTACGGGGCGTTTCCAGAGTATCTGTTTCATCACGAGCGCGGCTTTGAAAAAGATGAGACGCTTCACTTCCGTGCGCCGCATCTTTCACTGCCGCAGGGACTGACGCTGGATCGCGTGATGGATCGTGTCTCACTGCGGAATTCGCTGGAGGGCCAGACGGAAAACCTAACGGCCCTGGCCGAGGACACTTCATTCGACACTTACCGCCAGGCGGCAGTCTCACTGCTGGGGAATCATCAGGTCCACGAGGCCTTCAGCCTGGAAAAGGTGAACCCGAAGATGCTCGACCGCTACGGGCGGCACAGCTTTGGCTGGAGCCTGCTGATGGCGCGCAGGTTGCTGGAGAGCGGCGTGCGCATGATTCAGGTGAATCTCGGTAATAATGAGAGCTGGGACACCCATCAGGCCGCCTGGAAAAATCTGAAAGGCTACCTTCTACCGCCGATGGATCAGGCGGTGAGCGCACTGATCGAGGATCTGGACGCCTGCGGCCTTCTGGACGAGACGCTCATTGTCATGGGCAGCGAGTTTGGCCGCACGCCGAAGATTTCCTCCATTTCTAAGACCGCTCTCCCCGGCCGCGATCATTGGGGGCATGTGCAAAGCCTGCTGCTCGCAGGCGGCGGAGTGAAAGGGGGCCGCGTGATAGGCAGCAGCGACAAGGTCGCCGGCTATCCCGCCAGTGATCCGCAAACGCCGGAGAATCTAGCTGCGACAATTTATGAGGCGCTCGGACTGCCGCGCGAGTTGATGTGGCACGACTTCACGGGCCGCCCGCATCCGCTCTACATGGGCTCGCCAATCCAGGGTTTGATGTGATGCTCATGACATGTCTTTGAGTTTCCGAGAAGAGATATCGAGCTCGGCAAAATCCATAGATGACCGCAGACTGCGGGAAAAATGGTGGTCGCGCAGGATATGCAGATGCTTGACTGCGAACGGGTTATTCTGATAAACAAATCATAATTCGGGAAAAACCAACTCGGATGAACGCGGTTTCCCCGCGCCTCCAACCCTGCCTCCAATCACTATTATGCGTGCTCTTCCGCACTCCTTCACCCGCCCCCTCTGTTTGATCGCCACCATACTGGGGCTCGCCAGAGCTTCGGCGACGACGGATTTCTACAGTTCCGGCCCCGGACTGGGCAGTCCAGACACAATGTGTGATGTCTGGCAAGGTGTGTACGATGCCTGGGGTCTTCTGCCTGGTGATGATGATGATTTCGACGGCGCGACCAATTTCATCGAATCCGTGGCAGGCACTGATCCACGCAACGCCAATGACGTCATCCGGGTGGGAAACACCACCATCGTCGGCAACACGATCACCTTCACCTTTGATGCCGAAAAAGGGAAACGCTACCGAGTCCTCAGCGACTCGATCTCACCCACGGGTGCCTTTGCCACGGTGAAAACGATCCTTTCTCCGGTCGGTGCCGACATTTATGAGGGCGGACAGGCATTCATCCCGAGCGCAAGCAATCCCGCACAGACGATCACCGTCAGCCGCTCCGGCACCCGCGAATACTACCGGATGGAAACCACGGATTCCGACCGGGATGGTGACGGCGTGAGTGACTGGGCAGAGGGGCAGATGGGCAGTGATCCTGGTGTCAGCAATTCCGGTCCTGGCTACACTTATGCGGACACACTGCACTCGATGATGTCCCTTGTGGCTTCGCCAACAGAGCCGACAGGCTACGAAAAAAACGATAAGTCTCTCGGTGCTGGGGCTGTGCCAGTGCCAGCAAAGATCGGCCTGACACGCACCTGGCCACCAATAGGCAGTCCGGTGCCGGTCATGGCGTTGAATGGCATCACATTGACGGGTGCGGGGGGCGCGCCGATCGCAACAAAGGCAAATGCGTCCGCAGGTGATGTGGTGCTTGGAACAGTGAATATCCCCGAAGGTGCGGCTGCGGCAGGTGGCGCAGCTTATGAAGTGAATGTGACGCCCGTGCAGGATGCACTGGAAGAGGTGCCGGAGTATCTGGAAGTGACCTTCAACCTGCCCGGCGGCACCGGCGTGGCAGGCCCGAGCGCGGTGGTGACGATCGCGGATGCCGATCCGGCGAATCCAAACAACCAACAGCTTTATGTGGCCTATCTCGGTCGAGAGGCCGGGGTCACATCGACGGCCAGCGGCTATGCCACGGCCCTGGTGAACGGGGACCACACGAGTGCCTCGATCTCCCTGGTGTTCAACAATCTGAGTTCGGAGCAGAACACGGCATATATTCGTTCCGGCCCTGAAAACGACCTGGCTCCAGCTCTGCCTCTTGGCCAAATCTCAGGGGTCAGTTATAACATAGTGTACAAGCCAGGCTTCCTTTCCACGGATCAGGCGTTCCTGACGGCGCTGACGACTGGAAACATCGGCTGTGCAGTAACCTCGGCCAATTATCCAGGCAAAGAGATCTTCGGCTATTTCCAAAAAGCCACGGGCTCGACGACCTTTGATCCCAATCTACCCTCTCTGGATGCTCCCGTGCTGGGAGATGCCAACTGGCAGACCGCAACCGAAGAGCAGATCGAGCGGGACATCTGGCGCTTCATGAGTCAGTCCACCTTCGGCGGGACGACGGCACTGTATCAGCAGATTCGCGCCAAGGTGGATGCAGCCATCGGTGGAGGCGGAACTTACCTTGATGGCCTGGAAGACTGGCTCGATGAGCAGATGAATCCAGCTCAAACGCCAACGATCAATTTCATGAAACTGGTGATGGCGGCGGACAATGAGGAATTCATGATGCGCGGGAACAAGCCGATCACCTTTGGCAGCGACCCGCAATTCAACGGTGCCGCCTACAACGTGACCTATGATGCCAACGGGATGCCGACCATCAGCCCCACGGCGGACAACAACCGGGCAGTGAACAACTACCCGCAAAGCGGACCGAACCGCCGCCGCGAGTGGTGGACCATGGTGCTGCAGAGCCGGGATCAGGTGCGCCAGCGCATGGCCCTGGCTCTGAGCGAGATTCTGGTCATCTCGGAAGCCGATCAAACGGTCCTCGACCGACATTACGGCTGTGCGAATTTCTGGGACATGCTGGCTGCCGGTGCTTTTGGCAAATACCGCACCCTTCTGGAACAGGTGACCTACAGCCCGATGATGGGCTTTTACCTCTCCCACATCTCCAACCGTGCCACCTACGATGCAGGCGGCGGGCTGACGGTGAGCCCCGATGAAAACTATGCTCGCGAGATCATGCAGCTCTTCTCCATCGGCCTCGTGCTGCGTCACCCGGATGGCAGCTTGGTCCTGGATGGTGCCGGCCTGCCGATCCCGACCTACGACCAGACGGACATCACGGAACTCGCACGCGTGATGACCGGCTGGTCCCACGGCGCACGCAACGCCATCTCATGGGTCTCCCAATGGAGCACGACCACGCTCACCTGGAATCACCAGTCCTCCCAGCGCGTCGGCAGCAACATCTTGTTCAATGGCGCTTCGGCGAACAGTCAGTGGTTTGGCAGCGATTCCGGACACCTGTTCTTCCCCACTCCCTGGATTTATCCAATGAAGCTCATGGGGCGCATCAACACCACCGTGTACCACGATTTCTTCCAGTATGAAGACCCTGCAAGCGGCCTGCCCGTCGCCAATGTCTCCAAGCGTCTTTTGGCGGGCAAACATGGTCAATATGACATCATGCTGCCCAATCCAGCACTGCCGACGGCCACGGGCTATTCCAATGACGTGCTCTATCACAATGCCGCCACCCAGGACATGACTCTGGCTCACAACGCTCTAGCTGGTGATCCGAATGCGGCAGTCTATCCCGAGCCGGACGATGTGTCTCAAAGCACTCCAGGCCACACCAACACCGCCATCAACATTTCCCGCTGGCTCATCCAGCGGTTGGTGACCTCGAATCCCTCCAACGGCTACATTTACCGCGTGCAGCAGGCATACCGCGCCACCAATGGCAACCTGGGCGCGGTGATGAAGGCCATTCTGCTCGATTATGAAGCCAGATCCCTCCAGCTCGCGGACAGCTCCATCTCTCACGGCAAGGTGAAGGAACCGCTGGTGGCATTTACCTCCATGCTCCGAGCCATGCGCGCCTTCTCCGGCGCACCGGTTTCCATCCTGAAAGACAATCCCCCTCCCTTCAGTGCGTCGGACTCTCCCCTGCCCGGCCCGTATCCAGCCGATGAATTTGCCAAATTCTCCACGGAGAATATCAATCCGCCATCCCTTCCCGTCGGCTGGACCCAGGGGCCTTTCCGCTACCGCTGGAACGATCTGACCGGCAGCATCGGCCAGTCACCCCAGCGTGCTCCCAGTGTCTTCAACTGGTTCCTGCCCGACTATGTCAAACCCGGCGCGATGGCAGAAGCGGGCCTCTTTGCCCCCGAACTGCAAATCTCCACCGAGTCCAACGATGTGGCGAAGGCCAATTTCTTCTACAACTACACCTTGTCCACTCCCGTGGGCTTCAGCACACAGCCGGGTTCTGACTCAGGCATCTCTGATTTCACCCTGCTGAACAACAGCGCCACTGGCGCTGCTTTCTTCAGCGTCAACGGTCAGGTCAGCAGCTCGCTCACCTTCAATAACACCAACTGGAACACCCCGCAGACTGTCACTGTCACCGCCGTTAACAACGGCAGCCTGGGCAATCTCAGCAACGGCCTGCTGCGCTTTAATATCACTGGCGCGGGCACCGGCTTTGACGGCATCGTTCAAGCACCGGAGCCCATCACCATCCTTGATAATGAAAAGCCGAACGAGGCGCTGCTGGTGGCTGGCACAGGATTCAACACTTGGGTGCAGGAAGGCGGCAAGACAGATACGGTGAATGTCCGCCTGTCCGCGCCGCCGCCGGCAGGTACGGATGTGATCGTGAACGCGGCTCCGAACGGCAGCCAGATCACCGTGACCCCCGCGTCACGCACGTTCAATTCGAGCAATTGGAATACAAACCAGACCTTCACCGTCACGGCGGTGAATGATTCGACCACCGAGGTTGGTGGCACGGCGAATGACACGCTGATTTTAACCAGCAGCAGCACGTCGGCCAATTTCAACGGCCTCACGGCCAGCCACCCAGTGGCCGTGGTCGACGACAATGACGGCAGCAGCAGCTATGATGTGATCATCACAGAGACCAGCGGCACTACCGAGGTCTCCGAAACCACCAATACGGCGGTCTCGGCAGGTGTGGTGGACAGCTACACGATCGCGCTGACACGTCAGCCCACCAGCGGCACCGTGGTGGTCAACCTCAGCCCGGCAAACTCCAATCTCGCGATCAACACCGCCACCGGAGGCACGACCTTCACGACGGGCACGACCACCCGCAGTTTCACCACCGCGAACTGGAACACGGCGCAAGAGGTGCGCATCCGTGGCAACAATGACTCCACTGCCGAGGGTAGCTACCCGGCCAATCCGCTGCACGCGGGCTTTATCAATCATGCCATCGCCAGCAATGTGGGTGGTTATGTGACTACCCAGCCCATCCAGCCAGTCGGCGTGACGATCACCGACAATAATGAACGCATCATGATGGTCCACAGCGATGGCGAGACGCGAGTTTCTGAGGATGGCACGCTGACGGACACCTTTACCCTCCGCCTGCGCACTGCCCCTGCGGCAGGTATCAATGTGACCGTTTCTCTTGCTTCAAACACAGTCAGTTGCACCCCTCCCTTCCTCACTTTCAATTCCGCGAATTACACCACCCCGCAGACTGTCACCGTCCGCGCCAATGACGACGGTGAAAAGCAAGGGCTGCGCTCCGCGTGGACGGAGGGGACAATCCCCATCCAGGCCACCGCCACCGCTACTATCTCCGGAGGGGGGATCACCGGGTTCACCATGACCAATATCGGGGCAGCCTACACTTCCCAGCCTCGAGTTTCAATTTCTGGAGGGGGTGGCAGTGGGGCGACAGTCTATGCGCTCCTTTCCCCACAGGGCACCATCACCGGCCTCCAGGTCATCAGCGCTGGCACCAACTACACCACGGCACCTACCGTCACTATTGATCCGCCGCCCTACGGAGGTGGTGTCATCATCGCCACTGCCACCTCAGACAACTCGGCAGACGGCAACTACAACAACTACTGGAGCTACACCCACAGTGCTCTGAAGGTCAGTATCCTCGACAACGATCTGAAGGATCTCCTCGTCACCCAGACGGGCGGCAGCACCTCAGTAGGCGAGAACGGCGTCACAGACACTTACACGCTCGCCCTCACCGCCCCACCTTCAGCGGATGTGACCGTCAACATCAGCCCTGCTGCGAATACAGGCATCCCGCCCGTCGCCCAGGTCACCACGGATGTTTCCAGCGTCACCTTTACTTCGGCGAACTGGAACACGCCACAGACCGTTACCGTCACTGCCGCCAATGACGCGACCGTCGAGGGCGATCACACGACCTTGATCTACCACTCTCTCCAGAGCACGGACAATTCCTACGCTGGCCTTCAATCCACACCCCTCAACGTCTCTGTCGCTGACAATGATAATCTGCCTCTGACCGTCACCCATCTCGATGGCTACACCGCCGTGGCTGAAGGCGGGCCCGCCTTCTCCGGCAGTGTAACCAACGGCTGGCTCCACCTCGGAGATGCCTTCCGCGTCCGCCTGCCCTTCAATCCCAGCGCCGCCGTCAGCGTGAATTTGATCTCAGACTCCAGCCAGATCACCCTCAGCCCCAGCACGCTGAACTTCACCACCACCAATGGCACCACGGATCAAACCGTCACTGTCACCGTCGTGGATGATGCCGTGGCCGAGACCAATCCCCACCTGACTACCGTCCGCTTTAGGATCACGAGTAATGACGCCCGCTTCAACAACCCGCCGAATGACAGCATCGTCATCCCCATTTACGATAACGACACCCCCGGCTTCATCCTGGGTGAGACGGACTCGGGCACCAGCGTCACCCTTCCCTTCGGTGGATCCACCCGTCCTACCGAAACCGGTACAGATAGCTTCACCATCGTTCTGAACAAGGCACCGACCTCTAATGTGGTGATCAACACCGCCTCATCCAACACAGCCGACCTCACAGTCTCCCCAGCCACACTCACCTTCACCCCGGCAAACTGGGGCACCCGCCAGACCGTCACCGTCACTGCCGTGGCCGACCAGATCGTCGAAACCCGTGAACCCGTGAACGTCACCCTCAGTGTGAATGACGGCAGTTCCGACGACGCCTTCGACCCTGCGCCTGACCAGGTACTGCCAGTATGGGTCTTCAACAACCCACGCCGTAACGAAAGCCTCATCGTCGTCGAAAATGGCGGAGACAGTTGGGTGGCCGAAGGCGGCAAAACAGACAGCCTCCAGTTCTATCTTAGCAACCGCCCTGACACAGATGTGGCTGTCAGCATCGACTCCAATGCCCAGCTCAGCGTGGACAAGAACAACTTCATCTTCACTCCGGCGAACTGGAATGTGCCCCAGACTGTCCAGGTATCCGCGATTGATGACACGACTGTGGAAAACAATCACAACATCAACCTCCAGTTCCGCTGCAATGCCCTGCCCCAGGGCACGCTTCTGCCGGGCGATGCACGCTGGACCTTTGTGAACCCGGCGACTCGTTTTGACATCATCGACAACGACGGCATCGGCGTCATCATTGACGAGTCTGGTGGCGACACCCGCACGACCGAGGGCGGAGCCACGGACACCTACACCGTGCGTCTTGCCAAGGCACCCAGCGGCAACGTGGTGGTGAACTGCTCCACAGCAAACAGCAGCCTCGGACAGACCGTTTCTCCCACCACCGTCACCTTTACCACGGCCAACTGGGACCAGCCGCAGACCGTCACTGTCACCGCCACGAATGACACCACCATCGAAGGCTACACCACCACGATTCACAACGGAACAAACACCCACACCTACAACATCAATCACAGTATCAACACCGGCCTGACCGCAGACACCGCCTACGACGCCCTCACCGGCCTCCAAAGCATCATCAACTTCATCACCGACAACGACAACCGCATCATCACACTCCACAGCGGTCTCGACACCCGCGTGCATGAAGATGAAAGCGCCGGAGATTCCTACGAAGTCGTGCTGCGCAGCGCCCCGTCTGCCAATGTAACCGTCAATGTCACCATCCCTGCAAACCAAGGCTTTACCGCCTCTCCCAGCAGCCTGCTCTTCACCCCGGCAAACTGGAGCACGCCGCAGCCCGTCTCTCTCACGGGCTTGGACAATGCCCTCAATGACCGCTACCACACCTGGGATCTAGCTCATACCTCCTCCAGCACGGATAGCAGCTTCAACGCCCAGACGATTCCCGTCATCCGCACCCATGTGATGGCTGCGGATGTGCCGCAGATCCTCATGTATGAAAGCAGCAGCACCACCGTCCTCAGCGAGGGCGGCAGCACGGACGACTACTACCTCGGCCTCAGCCATGCACCCACAGCGGACGTGACCGTAACTGTAACCACCGACGCCCAGATGGAGGCTGGCCTCGTAGCCGCCTTTGGGCAGGTGCAGACTTACAGTTCGAATTTCACCGTCACCTTCACCCCGGCGGACTGGATGGTGAAGCGCCTGCTCATGCGCGCTGTCGATGACCTCGATGCAGAGACCACCCCACACAATGGATTCCTCAGCCACAGCGCCACCAGCACCGACGCACGCTACAACGGCATCACCATCGCAGGCATCCCCTCCTTCATCACGGATAACGACTACCCCGCCGTCCGCGTCATCGCTTCTGGCGGCACAACAGCTCTCAGGGAGGATGGCGTCACGGATACATACGACGTTTATCTCACCCGCCAGCCTGCCAGTGACGTGACCATCACCATCAATCCTGGGGCACAGGTCACGGCCACCTCTGGCACCAGCCTCGTCTTCACGAACTCGAACTGGAATCTGCCGCAGACAGTCACGCTCGCAGCCGTGAACGATACCGCCGTGGAGGGCAATCACAGCGCCACCATCACCCACACCGCCACCAGCGCTGACCCGCTCTACACTGGCATCGGTGTCCCATCCCTCAATGCCAGCATCACGGACAATGACGGTCCGCAGCTTGTCGTCACCCATTCGAGTGGCAACACCACAGTCACCGAAGGTGATAACACGGACACCTTCACCATCCAGCTCAACCAAGCTCCAACTGGCAGCAACAACGTCTCCGTCACCCTTGTGCCGCCAGTGTACATCATTCCCACCCCGCCTTACGCCCGGCAGGTCGGCTATTACACCAGCAACCTCAGCGGCTCCAATCAACAGCGCGAGCGTGTCGTCATCGACTTTGCCGAGACCATCCAGCTTTATCGAGATGTCTTCTATGAAAACCTCGAAGGCATCTATGGCACTGGAGCCATCCCCTCCAGCCCGGCGGATGCCGATCTGCAAAACGCCCACTGGGCGGCATGCAAAGCCCTCATTGACAAGCTCGACCTTTGGTTCGCCGGAGGCAGCTTGAAGGCCCGCAACCCCGTGCTCATCGAACCCAATCAGGCACCTCCCGTGCCACTTCCGGCACCCAATCCCCGCCAGAGCATTCTTGAGGCGATCTATTACCTCAATGGAGGCAACAACAACCTCAGCACCACCCGCTACGAGCCGGAGATCACCTTCGATCCGAAGAATCCGCCCAACACCACCTTCGCCAACGAAGTTCGTGACCGTGCCCGCTGGTCTTCCTACCTCATGAGCACTGTGATGCCTTCTTTCGTCTCCCATTAACCCACTGCCAGCCCCAATAGAGAACAGCGAACCGGGAAACCCGCCATGAACATCTTCCTCAAAAAATCTGAAGACCGCAGCAAGCCCAACCGCCGCGACTTCCTCATCCGCTCCACATGTGCCAGCCTGGGCATCACCAGCGTGGTGAACACCCTCGCCCAGCTCAAGCTCGTCGGCTCTGCCGCCGCATCCGGGGCCAGCGACTACAAGGCACTCATCTGCTTCTTCCACCACGGTGGCAATGACGCCAACAACCTCCTGATCCCTGCCGGCGGAGCATCCACGGCCCGCACCCATTATCAGAACGGCCGCGGCATTCTCACCATCGCCGACAGCGCCTTTGACTTCACTCCTACCGGATCCCAGGCTTACTTCGGCCAGAGCGGTCAGGTCTCCTCTCGAATCTCCCCGCAAAATGGCGGAGCTTATGACCATCCCGGCCTGACCAATTACACGCAGAACAACATGGCCCTGCACCCGCTGGCCTTCCCCCTGGCGAACATGTTCGAGTCTGGTGATCTCGCCTTCGTGGCAAACATTGGAACCTTGGTCGGCACCACTCCGGTGACTCGCGCCAACTTCAATACCCTCCCTGCTGCTGCCAAGCCTCCGCAGCTCTTCTCCCACTCTGACCAGCAGGTACAGTGGCAGTCTTCCCTGCCCGACCAGCCCTTCTCCAGAGGCTGGGGAGGCAAGGTCGCCGACATCCTCGCCCCCTCGCATGGGCCGGGGGATCTATCCCTCTCCGTTTCCCTGGCTGGCGTGAACAGCTTTCAGGTCGCCAGCAACGAACCTGCCTATTTCATGAGTTCCGCCGGTACCGTGAATCCCCTCAGCGGCTTCGGCACAAACTACACCGATGCCCTCCGCAGCACCACACTCCAGCCAGATTACAGCAATCCAGGCGTCACCCCAGGTGGGAAGTACAATCCGCTGGCACCACTGGCCCCAGGTGCAGATTACCTTCTCAACACCAACTACCGCAATACCAGCGCTGGCTGGCGCCTGCGGGCCATCGAGCAGATCATGGCCATGCAGCACGCCGCGCTTTTTGACACCGAATACCTCGACTCCGGAACGAACGCCCGCGTTACAGAGGGGCTCGTCGGCAATGCCCTCTCTGAGACAGCAGGAGCCACTGCGGGCACCTCCACACTGGACGCCCATTTCACCAACTGGTTCCCCACCGGTCTCTTCAATCCCCAGGTGCCCGACATTGCCAACCAACTCAAAGTCGTCGCCCGTATGATCGCCGGACGCAGCCATCTAAGCAACACGCGCCAGATCTTCTTTGTCCAGCTAGGCGGGCATGACACCCACACCTCCCAGACCCAGGGAAACAACACTCAGGGGCATCAGGGCCTCATGAATCAGGCCGCCCGCGCCGTCCGCGCCTTCAAGGACGCTATGGACGCCATCGGCATGTGGGACAGGGTGATGATGTTCTCCGCCTCAGACTTCAACCGCACCTTTACCCCGAATAAAAGCGATGCTACAGGCGGCTCCGACCATGCCTGGGGCAGCCATAGCTGGGTCGCCGGCGGTGCCGTCAAAGGCCGTAAAATCTACGGTTACTACCCGAATCTCACCATCAATGGAGGCATCGACTGCACCGGCAACCGCGGACGCTGGATCCCCAGCACTGCCACTGATCAGTTTTATGCCCCCATCGCGAAATGGTTCGGCTGCACCGATGGGCAGATATCCCAGATCCTGCCAAACTTCACCCGCTTCCAGGCAGATCTCAGCCAGGGCAGCCTTGATGCCAAGAACCTCGATTTCATCGACTTCAGCGTTTAAGCCCCGGCGCAGGAAACAAGCCTGAATTCCATGGCGCTGCCACGACTCTGGCTGGCGCCTCCAATTCTCTTCCGCACAGCCTTTTGCCCTTTCCCGTGCTTCCCGGACGCCCCAGCACCTACTTCCTTATCCTTCTGCTCGCCATTTTGGTCACGCTCGTCGCGTGGATGTATCATGCGCTGACATCTCCAGGCATCATTCAGGCTCTAGAGCGGAAAAAGGAGGTCGGGCAGCCCCCGGCTCAACCTGTAACTCCAGTTCAGCCCATGGTGTTATCCGAAGGCGCGGGGTCGAATTTTTCAGCGGGTGGAGTCGATCAGGAACTCCAGACGAAGGCCGACAGCCTCCACTCGGAGGAACATGGGCCTGATCAGGATCTGCAGATCGTCGCTGAATTCCTCGAAACCTATGCCCGCGCCACCGGCGGCCAGCCCACGGGAGACAATTCCGACATCACCGCAGCCCTGACAGGCACGCAGTACCCAGGTCAAAAAGGACGTGTTTTCCCAAGACAACACCGCGCTGTGAAAAATGGCCAACTTGTCGATCGCTGGGGGGAGCCATTCTGGTTTCACCCGAATTCAGGCAATTCCATGGAGATCAGGTCCGCAGGCCCTGACAAGCAGCTCTTTTCACCGGACGACGTGATATTAAATCCCAGCCCCGCTGGCTTCGGAGTCACCCCACCTGGCACGCCAGGATTGTCAGAATAACTTCAGCCAAGAAGGTCGGAGACCCACGACTTCGGGTCTCTCGCGCTTTTAGGATCACCACTTCATGGTCGCGCCGAGGATGGCGTTGAAGCCGGGCTCGTTCGAGCCGGAGCCTGGGTAGCGGTACTGGCGGTTAGTGAGGTTTTCGAGGGCGACATTCACGCCGAAGTTCTCGGTGATCTCCCAGCCGCCGCGCAGGGTTAGGATGCAGAAGCCTGGGTTGCCATTGGAGGGGATGCGCTGGGTGTCACGCAGATCAGAGTCGTTCAGGCGATCATAGTCGGACTGACCGAGGGCGATGAACTCGGACCAGAGACGGCGGTCCACGGTCTGCCAGCGGACACCGGCCCGCCACATGAGGGGAACGACGCGGCTGATGGGCTCGATGCCGAGCTGGCGGGAGGTGCCCTGGAACTGATCGACGCGGCCTTCTGTCCAGGTGACATGACCAAAGACGGCCCAATTTGGATTGAAGCGATACTCGCCTGACATCTCCACGCCCTGCATATAGCCATCGCCACCGTTGCTTTTGAGGACGACGCGGTTGGCGCCGATGAACTCGCCAGTGGCGCGGCGGATGATCATGTTGTCGATCTTGGTGTAGAAGTAGCTGAAATTGCCGCTGAAGTGCTCGGTATCAGCTTTCAGGCCGATCTCGAAGTTGACATACTCCTCGGGATCAAGGTTCGGCGAGGGCAGTTCCAGTTCACCGGAGCGGGCGATGTCGAGCCGGGAGAGGTCGGAGAGATTCGGTGAGCGGAAGCCTTCGGCGATGCCGGCGAATAGGCGGAAGCGGTCCTTTTCATCGAGATCGAACATGACGCGGCCGCTGGCAGAGAAGTTGTGCCAGTCGTGGTTGAGGCCGTCATAGCGCTTTGCGGTGTCACGATTGTCAAAGCGTCCGACATCTGCGCTGGCGTAGGTGTAGCGGCCACCGAGGAAAAGGTGCCAGCGTTCGCCAAGATCGATCGCATCCATCAGGTAGGCGCCGAGCAGGTGGTAGGCGGCATCATCCCCGACGGGGCCCTGGATGCCATGGGAGTGCAGGGTGCCGTCCAGGCGGTAGCGCTGGCTGCCGCTACTGACCCAGTCACGATTGTAATCCACGCCGTAGGTGAGGCGGCCGAGCGGGGACTGGCTCTGGAACTGGAGATCGATGCCGAGCGTCCAAAGTTCCGTCTGGAGGAAGTCCACGCGATTGTCTGCTGGGCGGCGGATGCGGTGCTCATACTCGCTCATCGACTGGAGTGAGACGGTGAGGGAGGCGCTGTCGATGATGCCGTCCAGCTCCTTGCCGGCGAGGCGGATGTAGGAGAGGGAGCGCTCCTGATCAAACGAGCGCTTCAGGTCGGTGCCGACAGCCGTGCCTTCATAGGAGATGCCATAGATGGTGGCGTGGGTGCGCCAGACATCATTCTGGCGGAGCTGCTGATGCACGGCGGTGAAGGTCCAGTTTGGATCGAGCGCGAGGTCAAAGCGGACATCGTAGGCCCACTCGTCATAGCCGGTGCGGGGCTGGTCTCCGAGCTTCGGGTTATGCACGTCGCCGAAGTATTTCAGGCTGGCACCGAGATGCAGTCCCCATTTCTGGCCTTCACCAAACTGGAGTTCCTGGCGCATGATGCTGCTTTCCTCACCGGTGGAGCCGCGATAGGAGCTGAGGCCGTGGAAGAAGAAGCCTTCGCCTTCATTCTGGAAGCCGGAGCCCTTCGTGAAGAGATTCAGAGTGCCGCCGATGGAGTCGCTGCCATAAAGCACGCTCCCCTGCCCTGGCACGAGCTCGATGCGCTCGATGGCATAGGAGTCGATGGTGTTGAGGTACTGGTTCGGCCCTTCGCGGAAGATGCTGTTGTTGAAGCGAATGCCGTCGATCAGAGTGAGATTGCGGAAGCCGGTGAAGCCGCGGATGAACGGGGAGCCCTGGCCGTTGGAGGTCTTCTGGACGAAGACGCCGGGGACTTCACGCAGCGCTTCGGGCAGGGTGCGCACCTGGCGCTCTTTGAGCTGCTCTCCGCTGACCTGGCGCACCTGGGCAGGGACTTTCTTTTCATCGGTGTCACTGCGGGTGGCGGTGATGACGAGTTCGGGGAGTTTGGCTGAAGGATCAGCCGCTAGGGCGGGCAGAACAATAAATGGGAGAAGTTTGAAGGCGGTGCGCATGGTCGGGAGGGCGATGACATAAATGCCCGGCATGATGGCTGTCATTCCTTCCCCTCCATAGACTCGTGGAAGGAACATTTTTCATCCTGCGGAAACAGTGGGCGGGCATTTCATGCCCATGAAAGCCGCGGCGGCGATGCGCCAATGTGGGTATGTTTTAGCAGTCTGTCTTCCTGTCTGCCTGTCTGTTATCCTCACGGTGGAAACGGCCTCCAAAGTCGAACACGGGAAGTCCGCTATGGCGGCACTACACCGCCTGCGCCGGACGTTTGCCTTTGCCTTCACGCGCCTTTTGCACAGTCTTCACACTGGCTTTGCGGATCTGCTCCAGCCGGTCGATGAAGCTCTGGCTGAGCGAGCGCGCTTTCAGGCGGGTGTCGAGATTAGAATAGTTCATGGTCGGGGGGATATTTTAGGACAGCCGAACCGCGAAAGTGTTCACGCTGAGGTCCTGAATGCCTGGCTGAAACAAAGAAACCCCACCCAGTGGCACAACGAATGGCTTCCGATGCGTCAGGGTTCCTGGTATGATCGAAACCATGCCTTCTCCTGCCGCCGCCGATTCCTTTCACACCACCCGCTGGAGCCGCGTAGTGCTGGCCCGCGAGCCCTCCCATAAAGGGGCAGGAGGCTCTGCAGCAGCTTTGCGCAGCTTATTATGCGCCCGTGATCGCTTTTCTCCGCCGGGAGGGACGTGATGAAGATGCGGCGCAGGAGCTGGCGCATGATTTCTTTGCCCTGGTGCTGGCGGGCCGCACCTTGTCTCAGGCGGAGCAGTCGCGCGGACGCTTCCGCTCCTACCTGCTCGGCGCGGTGAAGCACTTCCTCTCCCACCGGCGGGAGGCGGCGCTGCGGCTGCGTCGTGGAGGCGGTGAATCTCCGATCTCGATGGATGATGAGGAAGCTCCGGCACTGGCGGACAGCTCGCAGATCTCACCAGACGCTGCCTTTGATCGCGAATGGGCGCTGACGGTGCTCAGCCGTGCCATGGAGGCGCTGAAGCAGGAGCAGATCAGCGAGGGCAAAGGGGATGAATTTCAGCGCCTGCAACCCTGGCTGAATGGGGAAGCCTCGCATGGGGATCAGGCCGCGCTGGCGGAGTCTCTCGGGATCAACGTCAACACCCTCAAGGCCACCACCCACCGGCTCCGGCAGCGCTTCCGCCAGATGGTGCGCGCCGAGATCGCCTCCACGCTGGAAGATCCCGCGGCAGTGGATGAAGAGATGCAGATGCTTTTCGTTGCGTTGCGAGATTCCTGAAAAAACTTCACAACCCTTTTTTCCAGACACGTCAGGCAGACCGCATGAGCTCCCCATCTTCAGCCTCCAGCCCCGATGCCTGCACCTCCTGCGGAAAGAATCTGCCCGCCGGCTATCCGCCCGGACTTTGCCCCCTCTGCCTCATGGACGTGGCCATGCACCCCACGCAGGACGACACCCTGCCCGTGCGGGCTCCGCAGCCGCTTCTGTCGGCGGAGGATCTGGCCCCGCATTTCCCGCAGCTCGAAATCCTCGGCTGCATTGGTCGAGGTGGCATGGGGGTGGTCTATCAGGCCCGGCAAAAGGCGCTCGACCGGCTCGTCGCCCTGAAGCTGCTGGCACCGGAGCAGGAAAAGGACGCCGCCTTTTCCGCGCGCTTCGCCCATGAGGCCCGCGCACTGGCCGCGCTGAACCACCCCAACATCGTCACCGTCCATGACTTCGGTGAATCCGGCGGCTTCTACTATCTGCTGATGGAGTTTGTGGATGGGGTGAATCTACGCCAGGCCATGCAGGGCTCGCATCTCAGCCCCGAGCAGGCACTTGCCATCGTCCCACCCATCTGCGAGGCCCTTCAGTATGCGCACGAGCACGGCATCGTGCATCGGGACATCAAGCCGGAGAACCTGCTGATGGACAAAACCGGGCGCGTGAAGATCGCGGACTTTGGCATCGCCAAAATGGTCGGGCGCGCGGAGACGGAATCGCCGGGTGGAGTCACTGAAGGTCCGCGCAGCACGCTGATCGCCGGAACGCCGCACTACATGGCCCCCGAACAGCGCAGTGCCGATGCGCGCGCGGATCACCGGGCGGACATATACTCCCTCGGCGTGGTGCTTTATGAACTGCTGACCGGTGAGCTGCCCGCCGCCCAGCTCCCGCCGCTCTCTCAGCGGGGAACTATGGATGCCAGGCTGGACGAGATCGTGGCCCGTGCCCTCCAGCAGAGTCCGGAGAACCGCTACCAGACCATCGCAGAGATGCGCACCCATCTGGCCACTCTATCGAGCGCGCCAAGAGAAGACAAAGTCCACTCGCGCGACAAGTATGAACGTTGGTTCGCCACACTTCTGCGTACCGCGGGCTGGTGCTGTGTGCTGGCAGCCATTCATGCGTTGCTGGAGCCGGTGGTGGACTTCAGGCGTCTGAGCTTCCGCGGCCGGCCCTGGTGGGTGCGCGCCGAGTACGGAGTGGTCCCCATGTTCTGCTTTTTGCTGGTGGCCTGGCTGTTTACCCGGCGTCCTTATGGTTTCGTCCGTGCGAGTTACCGCCCGATGATCCGTCCGTCACGACGCGGTGTGGAGATCGCGGGCATCATCACAAGGACTGCTGGGCTGTTCCTGATCGGTCTTGGTCTGAACATCGGGCTGATGGAGATCCTGCCGCCCATGATTGAGCCTCTATTGCGAGACTCCAGGACCTTTGCGGATGGCTGGCAACGGGTGCGTTATGATCATGTTTTCGAGTGCCCTTTCTTCATCGGGTGCGGCGTTGTGCTCTTCTTCTTCGAGTACACGCTGATTCCGTTTTTGTATGCCATACCGGCATGGAGACCGCTGCCGTATGCCATCCAATTTGGCGCTGAAGGCCGCCGTAGGTTATCAGGTCATGCCTTGGCGGGTGGGGCGGTATTCGTTTTCCATCTCTACCTCTTCATCACCTGCGTCCGCGGCATCATGGACCGGATTTCGGAGTCGTCGGAAATCAGCACGAACTTCATTTCCAACTTTGTGGTGTGGTTTGTCATCATGGCCTTCATCGCCACCATCGCCTCGGCGCTTGGCTGGGCTGCCATCAACCTCATCCGCGCTCCCCAGTCCGGGCTGCGCGGGCTGAGGGTGGCCATTCTGGCCGCCCTAACTCTTCCGCTGCATCTCAGCTCCGTGGTGATCACCTTTCTCGTCTATGGCTTTCTGCGCCGACTTCAGGGCCTGCCTGCACGGATGAACGATGGCAGTGTGCAGTTGCCCGAACCTGACATGGGCCACGTTGGGATAGGTATTTCGGGCCTCATGAGTCTGCTTGCAGTGGGGCTCTGGCTCGTCTGCTGGCGGCGTTTTCGGAAGGTTCCGGTCAATCCCCCACCCCTGATCCAGCGGTCTCAACGTCCCATTATACTGAGGCTGACTTTCGTCGGAGGTGTTGTAGCTGCCATGATCGTCGGCTTTTACCTGATGACCACCCAACCTGTGCCGCCTCCGATCTGGGTGCCGGAGGACCAGTTCTCACGTCTTGTGGAAAGACAGATTCATCTCGAAATCATGGCGGCGGGCTTCAGTCACCAGGCAAGCCTAGGCAGTCTCAAATTGCCTCCAATAGATGCCTCGACGCATTTCGTGCCGAGCCATCTCAAAGACCGTGCTGGTAGTGAGGTGAGAGGAAGCCTATCTCTCAAACGCGAGCCGAATGCTGTCATGATCCAGGGCTCATCCGCCCTCTCCCGCATCCGCTGCCGGGTGACGCAGAAACTACACCTGCCACTGCGGCTAGAGCTCACACTTCCCTCTCCCCAGTCCAGCGCCGACTGCCTCCTCAGTCTGCGCCGGGGCAGCATCATGAAGGCCCCGGATGCCCTCCGCCGAAAACTCCAGGCCCCGACGCCCGCCCTCAGCGCCGAAGATCTCGAATGGCTGCGGAGCCGCTGGATCGATGCCGTTTATCTGCCGCAGGATGGCGGCGCGCTCAGGCTTTTCCAGGGGGCCGCCGCACCGCTGCCTGTGACCTTTCCATCAGGGTTTGACTGGCTGACCCTTGATGATCACCAGCTCGGAGAGGCTCTGAAAAAAGCCCGCGCCTCCATCCCGGCCTCCCCAGGCTCCACCCTCGTCCACCAGCGCAGCCCGGACCTCTCCGCCTTCGTCACCCGCACCGCATCCGGCCTGCTGGAAAATCTCGGCCCCTCGCAGGGAGAGCGCCCCGGCCTCCGTGTCCGCCTGCACACCTTCCAGGGCACCCTTTTCGCCACCGGCAGCCCGCCGAAGATTACCTCAAGCTCAGGCGCGCCGGAAAATTAACCTCTTCCGGCGTCTCCACCTCATGCCGGGAACATCACCTGCTCACCCTGGCGCGTGAGCAGCAGGGCCACGCTGTCACGTGCGGCGAGGACTTGATTCCACAGATGCTGCGGCGCGAGGAGCACTGCCTTCGTCAGCGCATCGGCCTCGATGCAGGTCTTTGAAAAGACGCTGACGCTGAGGTTGCTCTTCATCGGCTTGCCCGTGCGTGGATGCACGATGGCGGCGGCCTTGCTCAGACCTCCGGCGCTTTTCACAAAGTAGGCCGCGCTGGTGGCCAGCGCAGGACGCAGCATGATCGCAGGAACGGCGGCCCGATGCGGATCACGCGGGTCGCGGATGGCCACGCGGCTGTCCATGATGCCCAGCACACGCATGTCGCCTCCGGCATTCACTATGGCTCCGTGCAGGCCGAGGGTGCTGAGGTACTCCACCGCCTTGTCCACGGCGAAACCTTTGGCGATCCCGCCCAGATCGATCTGCAATGGCTGCCGGAAGGACACCGCACGACCTCCGTAAAGTGAGATGTCCTCCCAGCGACCGGCTTCGACCAACGAAGAAACCTGCGAGTGACGCGGCAGCAACCCGCTGCGCACGAGCCGTGGTGCCACGGTGATGTCAAAGGCACCCTCCGTCTCCCGGCTGAGCTGCACAGCCTGCTCCAGCACATAATAGGTCCAGGGATGCACCTGAAGCGCCGCCACATGACCGCAGCGGTTCAGGCGGGAGATGTCGCTGTCCGTATCGTGGAAACTCATCATCCGCTGCACGCTGCGGATCATCTCAAAGGCCTTCCCGGCATGGTGATGCAGCTTTTCCTCACTCACAGCGCCGGTGAGGGTGAGCTCGACTAAGGTGCCGAGCAGTGGCTGACAGCGTTTGATGGTGTTCATGAAAGAATGGAACCTGAGTTGGGCAGATGACGCAGCACGAGCTCCCAGGTGTGAAGCAGGCGCTTCACGCCTTTGGTGATGCTCTGGCTGCTGATGGTCGCGCCGGAGATGTTGGAGATGTCTTTGTCCAGCTTCAGCTTCGAGTCGGCGGTCTTGCCATGAAACTGACGCCGCCATTTCGGGCTGCGGACTTCATAGCCGTAGATCTCGCGGTAGGTCAGGATCTCCACGCCCATCGCTTCACCCTCGCCACTGATCGCCACAGGGATGTCGATGGCCTCATACCTTCCCTCCACGGTGTCAAAGATGAGCCAGGAGCCATCCGACCGCTTCCAGGCATCCAGTTCGACGCTCACGACCTCGACTCCCGAAGCTTCCTCGATCTGCTTCCTCTCCTTTTTGCTCAACGAGACCACTCTGGCCTCCGCCGATCCGGGCAGCAGAATGGCCTTGGCCTGTTCCCGGCTCAGGTAGGATTGAGCGTGCAGCCCACCTGGAGCCAAAAGCAGAGCTGGGGCAAACTTCTTGATGAGGCAACGGCGGCGCATGGTGTGGAGTACGGAGGTTAAACGAGAAACTGTCTCAATATAGATGCGATTAAATCTCAATTTGTTGATTGGCAAGGTCTATTTTTTCACCCGCTTCCCTGCCTTGGCGTTCAGGACGCTTCCTGCCATTGTCCTGCCGAATGGCTGGCCTGCTCCTGCTCGTTGTGCTGAAACCTCCTCACACTGAACGTGTAAGGGCAGAATCCAGCCCTGCCAGGTCGCGGCAGCCCTCGTTATCAGACGTTATAAAAGCATCTAAACAGGGGGTGCATTCCGTCATGGCATGGCACTGCCGCTGCTTATGACAGTCACGTCATCGTCGCCTTCGACTCGGCATACCGTGCACCCGTGAGGGTGGCTGGGAAAGAGGGGACAACCACCTCGGTGAACAAGTCCTCCCCCCAGACATGTTCATCCCCCCCACACGCCAGACCGGCGTCATTGCCGGTTTCCTCCTCCTTTTTGTCTCTACTGTTCCAGGCTCGGCTCAGACGCTGACCTGGGATGTCAATTCCGTGAGCACTGGCGCTCAAAATGGCCTGGGCACCTGGAACACCAGCCTCAGCAACTGGTGGGACGGCTCTGCCAACACCACCTGGTCAAACTCCGCCACCTCCATCGCCCACATCGGGGTGCTCGGCGGCACCACCGCAAGCCAGCAGATCATCACGGTCGGCTCTGACATCCAACTCACCCAGCTTGTGTTCCGCGCCATCGCCGCGAGCACACCGACGAGCCTGCACCAGTACTCCCTGAATGGCGATGTGGCCGGGCGCATCCTGGACTTTGGTTCAAACGGGCTGATCCAGATCGAAAGCGGAGCCTCGGGAGGATCTCAGTTCCTCGGGCTTGGTGCCAATCTGCGGCTGAAGGGGGAAAACCTGCGCTTCCAGAAATACGATGCAGGCACGGCCTTCCAGTTCATCAACATCACCATGACCACGAACCCCGATCTGACGGGGTCGCTGACTGTCGGCGGCAGTGTGTATCTGGGCGTCACCTCTCCCGGCACGCTGGGCGCGGTGAGCAATGTAGTGGTGGAGGCGGGTGGCTCTGTCGTCCCGAGTACGGCGGGGGGCACCTACAGCCAGGTGTTTGAACTCGCCGGCATGGGCAACAGTCTGGCCTTCACCAGCACCTCCTATGGAGCCATCCGCATGACGGCGAGCAACCAGATCTACTCCGGAGGCATCCTGCTGAAAGCGGATGCGGGGATCAACACCTCCAGCAGCAGCAGCAACTCCACCAACAACGCCATCACCGCACCGATCACTGACGAAGGCCCCACCGGCTCCGCCTTCCATCGCTTTGCCTTTCATGGCAACGGCACCCTGCTGCTCCAGGCGGCAAACACCTACCGTGGGGCCACGGTGCTGGGCAGGCAGGTGAACAACTACAGCGGCAGTGTCACCATCCTGGACTTCAATGCAGCGACGGCCCCGCAGGATGACATTCTTTATAACGGTGTGGCGACACCCGGCGAGCTGTCCTTATTCGGAGCCCTCTCACCCAGCGTGCTCAGACTTCAGGGCACGGCTGGAGAGAGCCATAACCAGCGTTTTGGCAATATCACGGTGGGTGGCACACAGTCCTCCCTGGAACTCCTGGCGGGCACGGGAGGAGCCATGAATGTCTCCACGGGCACCATCACCCAGAGCGATGCCACCGGAGCCATCGTCTTTCTGGCTGGCGCAGGCGGCAGCATCACCACAACGGGCATGACCGAGGGGCTGGTCGGCCCCTTTGCCGCTTATGTCTCCCTGACTGGACAGCGCAGTTGGGCACAGGCGGTGACGGGTGGCGCACTGTCTGCGGGGTACCTGGGTGACACGGCTTTTACCACGGGCACCAGCCTGGACCTCGCCCCCTATTCGGCCACGACCAACCTTGGCCTGACCGGAAGTTCCGAAGGGGCAGTAATGACCGGCATCACCACCACAAACCTCAACACCCTTTCGATGTCTGACTACACCGCCGACCGCACGGTGCAGACGACCACAGGGCAGACGCTGCGACTCGGAATTTCAGGCGGCGTGCAGTTGGTAAATGGTGCGGGGAATCTCACCCTTGGTGACGCCGGCAGCTCCCTTTCCTCCGGAGGTTCGGTGACGAACACTGCGGGCACACTCTTCCTCTCCAATCACTCGCCCACCGCCACACTAACGATCAACTCCGGCATCACCAACAATGGAACCGGTGCCGTGGTGGTGGTGGCCAATGGAGCGCCAGGCTCGAGCACCATCCTCACATCGGCCAGCACCTACACGGGAGGCACACGCATCTCCAGCGGCACCCTGGTTATGCAGCACGCCAGCGCGCTCGGCACCTCGGGCACGATCAATATCGTGGAAAACTCCGGCACACTGGGTCTCGCGGGCGACATCAACGTCACACGCGCCATCGCCTCCGTGGCTGGCAGTGGAGACAGCGGCAGGGGGGCGATCCGCAGCCTCTCTGGCAGCAACACGATCTCCGGCCTGATCACCTTGGTGACAAACTCCACCATCACCGCCGACCGCGACAGCACGCTGACTCTGGCCGCCGCCACGCCGACGACAAACAAGATCACAAGCAGCCTGCACCTCATTCTAGGGGGCGAGGGCACGATCAATGTCAACGGCAGGCTGAACCTCACAGGCTCCAGCTCCACCCTGACCAAGATCGGCCCAGGCTTGCTCGTGCTGGCGGGTGACAATATCCACGCCGGCGCCACCACGATCAGCGCGGGAACGCTGCGTCTGGCCCATGCCAATGCGCTCGCGTCCACCAGCAGCGTCAGCATCACCTCAGGAGGCAGCCTGGATGTGAACGGCCAGCCGCTGGCCCGAAACATCGTGCTCAATGGTGCAGGAGCCGATGCAGCCGGGGCGCTGCAAAACACGAGTGGCACGGCTGCCAACCTCACCGGCACTGCCGCCATGAGCAGCGCCACCCTCATCAATAACAGCGGAGCCATCACCATCAGCAACGCCACCGGACTAACAGGCAATGTGATCCTCACCAAGGCCGGTACGGGCGCCCTGACATTCTCCAACTCCACCACGACCAGCACCCGCAGCGGCGCGAACCACGTCAGTGGAGGCACGCTGCGAATCCAGTCCGCTAACACCACCACCGCGATTGCCCCCGTGGGCACGGGTGCATTCCTGCTGAATGGCGGCGCTCTCGAACTCGGCTTTGACATCACCAATGCCGCGAACACCGGCGCTGTGAATGTGATCACCTCCTCCAGCCTCATCGCCGACCGGGCCACTGCTGGCGCGGGCGGCATCACCCATACCCTGGGTGCCGCAGCCATAGGCGGTGGCACACTGACTGTCAGCGCAGGATCCAATGTGACTTCAGGAAGCATCGGCTTGAACCTCGGCGGCGTCACACTCGGCGGCACGGGCTTGATTCCGGGGAATCCCACCTTCGATGTCCGCAGCACCAGTACCGCCACCCTGACCTTCACACCCGGCCCCCTGCATGATCAGGCCATCGCCCCGCGCACGATCACATTTTTAAACAGCGGCACAGCGGCCAGCAATGTCGTGCTCGCCAGCACCGCCAGCAGCCTGGTGGACGGCACTGTGATCCAGATCGGCAGCATCGGTGGAGGACCACTGAACTTGAATCTCAACGCCACCTCCGGACTCGGGGCGCTGGCGCAGGTGAATGTCGCCACCGGCAGCACGATCACGCTCGGTGTGGCGCCCACCTTTGGTTCACTGGCAGGCGGCGGCACGGTGACAGGCATCTTTAACCTGATCGTTGGCAGTGCTGCGAATGTCACCAACTTCAACAGCACCTTCACCGGCGTGCTGGGCACTGGCACAGGCACGCTGACCAAGAGTGGCAAGAGCACCCTGACTCTGGGTGGCGCTGACAGCAACACCTACACCGGCCTGACCACCGTCAATGCAGGCACGCTCATCCTG
Source organism: uncultured Prosthecobacter sp. (assembly GCA_964390165.1). Taxonomy (GTDB): domain Bacteria; phylum Verrucomicrobiota; class Verrucomicrobiia; order Verrucomicrobiales; family Verrucomicrobiaceae; genus Prosthecobacter. The sequence continues at coordinate 26,413 of CAYMHJ010000004.1, forward strand.
GCAAAGATCGGCGGCGCTCTAGCCATCCCTGGAAACCTAACTGTCGGTGTGGCAGCCTCCAGCAGTCAGGGGCCTGCGACGTTGCAGTTGGAGGGCAGCGAACAGATCGCAAACAACGGCACTCTCATCCTTAACGGCGGCTCCACCCTGAACCTGAATGGCCACACCCAGACCATCGGCACCACTTCCACGATGTTTGGCACCAGCATCACGGGCGGTGGAAAGCTGATCCTGCCCTCCACGGCCACCTCGACCATCACCGGCTTCAGCAGTATCTCTTCCGGCATTCAGATTGGCAACGATACCACGGCCACGCGCACGATTTCACTCTCATCCTCCTGGGATCGCACCACGATCAGCGGCATCATCAGCCAGGGCAGCGCCACAGGACAACTCATCAAGGCGGGCAACGGCCAGCTTATCCTCTCGGGTGACAACAGTTACGAAGGCATCACCACAATCAGCGCCGGCGTGCTGAACATCCGTCATCCGAACGCTCTCGGCACGACCTCCGCAGGCACGGTGCTCAGCGTAGGCACACTCCAGATCGAAGGTGGCATCACCACAGCGGCGGAACCGCTGACGCTGAGCGGAACAGGCTTCGGAGGAGCCGCTGCTATTGGCATTCAAAACGGCGCACTGGTCAATGTCAGCGGACACAATACTTACGCCGGGCTCATCACCCTGGCCGCTGCAGCCACAATCGCCTCCGACACCGGCAGCCTGGTCCTCGCGCACACGGGTACCATCACCGGAGCCTTTGCATTGACTCTGACTGGTGCGGGAGATGGCCGCATCGACAGCGCGCTAGACACAGGAGTGGGAACACTGATCAAGACGGGCACAGGCACCTGGACACTCACTGGCGAAAACACCAGCACCGGCACGCTCACTCTTTCAAACGGCACACTGCGCCTCGGCAGCGGCACCAGCGGAAGCTGGACCACCACTCCGGGACTAACCTTCAGTGGTCCTGGCACCTTTGACTACCGTAGTCTGAACTCCGGTAGCGAGCAGGGGCTGGGCGCGCTCACCTTTTCCGCAGGCGATGGAAGCGTAAAGTCCACCTATGGCGGCACTGGCACCAGCGCCCTCACCTTCACCTCCCTGGCCGCCCGCACCGTCGGAGCCGCGGGTAACTTCATCGTTTCAGGCGGTGAAAACGGCGTGAGCAACCGCATCACGCTCACCGGAGCCACGGCGGATGCCTTCATCAACCACGGACTGTTTTTCAACGGCACCGCCTTTGCCTGGAATGACAGCGCGGGCTTCATCCGCGCCCTGACCTATGGCAGCGACACCGGTGCGGCAACCAGTGCCGGAGAGACCAGCCTCAGCAGCGCCACGCACCAGCAGATCACCGGACCGCTCAGCGCGCAAAACAGCGCCACCTTCACCACGCTGAACATCTCGGGCAATCACGACATCACTCTAAACGACACGCAAACCCTCACCGTGAACGGCCTGCTGAAGACCGGCGATGTCGCGGGCGGGACCGTCATCAGTGGAGGTGCCGGAAGTGCCATCCGCGCCGCCGCCAGTACCGAGCTTGTCATCCGCACGGCGGGTGAAAACGACGTGATCACCCTCCAGGTTCCCATCATCGCCAACGCTACCAATGCAGTGACCAAAAGCGGCCCAGGCCTGCTCGTGCTGGGAAGCGGCAACACCTATATCGGAGCCACGAATATCGCGGGAGGAACGCTGCGCTTCACCGCAGGTGGCGCGCTGACCACCTCCGGCATCAACGTGCGCATCGGCGGCGCACTGGATCTCAACGGCCAGACCATCACTAATGCTGTGGCAATCAATGGCAACGGCCCGACTGGCGGCGGTGCGCTGATCAACGGCTCATCCACTCCAGCCCAGCTTGGCGTCATCACGCTAGGCTCCAACACAACCATCGGTGGTTCGGGCGACATCACCTCCACCGGCGCACTAGCGGGATCCTTCCGTCTGATCAAGACCGGCACGGGCACACTGACTTTGAACGTGGACAGCGTCCGCACCTCCCCGAACCAGCTTGATGGCGGAACCGTGCGTCTATTGACAGCCAGCGGTTTGGGCACAGCCAGTGCAGCCCTGCTCATGAATGGCGGCACGCTGAGTCTCGGCAGCGCCACCAGCTCAGCCGCCTACAATGCCAATGTCACCGCCAGCTCGGGCATCCTCGTTGATCCCGGCACGGCTGGAGCTGGTGTTTCCCACACACTCGGCACCATGGTCATCAATACCAGCACGCTTGTGATCGACTCGGGAGACAGCGTGACCACCGCCGCCACCAATGCGGGTGTGTCCTTCAGCTCACTCGTGCTGCACGGCAGTCCCACCTTCGACATTCGCAGCCCCACCAATGCTGCTGACGGCACCACGACACTCAGACTGGGAGCGATCAGTGATCTCGGCACTGCCCGCACTCTGACCTTCACCAACAACGGTGCCAGCCCAACCAACAGCCAGATCATCCTCACCACCAATGCCACCAGCCTCATGGATGGCACGGTGATCAATCTGGTGAGTGGCGCGAACGCAGGCGTCACCTTGAACCTCGGCACCGCCACCGCCGCCAGCAACACGATGGGCCTCCTCCCTCGCGTGAATCTCGGCGCTGGGTCCGTCCTGAATCTCTTCAATGCCACCCCCATCCTCGGCGGACTCTCAGGTTCGGGCACCGTAACCACATCTGGAGCCTTCAGCCTCACCATCGGCAGTCTGAACAACGCCACGCCGGTGGACAGCACCTTCACCGGAGCTCTGACCAATGGTGCCGGAACCCTGACGGTGATCAAAGGCGGACTCGGCACCCTGACCCTGGGGGGAAACAACACACACACAGGTTCCACCACCGTCTCCGCAGGCATCCTGAAGCTGGCAAGCGCCACAGCCCTGACCAACACCAGTTCCGTCACCGTCAGCGCTGGTGCCACGCTCGACTTTAACGGCCAGAGCATCACCCGTAATCTCACATTCAGCGGCACGGGAAACAGCAGCCTCGGGGCCTTGATCAACACGAACACCACCACCACGGCCAGCATCACCGGCACCACGGCTCTCGGAGCCTCCGCCAAGGTCGGCGGCGAGGGAAACATCACCGTCAGCAACGCCACCGGCCTGACCGGCAACGTGCTTCTAACCAAAACAGGCACCGGCAGGCTGACCTTCATCTCCTCCGCAGCCAGCGCCCGCAGCGGAGCCAACCAGATCGATGCAGGCACGCTTCGACTGCAAAACAGCAGCGCCCTGAATGTCATCGGTGCAGGCGTCATGGCCCTCAATGGTGGCACCCTGAGCCTCGGTTTTGACAGTGGCGGCACCGTCGGTGGAGCCGTGAACCTGCTCTCCAGTTCCACCATCGAGGTGGATCGCGCCTCTGCTGGTGGCAACAACCACACGCTCACCCTCGGCGCACTCGGAATCGGGGGTGGAACCCTGACGGTGAAGCCCGGTGACAACATCACCAGTGGCACAGCCGCGCTCACTCTCGGCACCACCACCATCGGCGGACTCCAGCTCCTGCCGGGAAATCCGGTCTTCGATGTCCAGAGCAGTGTCGCAGCCGCCATGACACTGAACCTCGGCGCGCTGAGTGATCAGGCCATCGGCGCCCGCAGCCTCACTTTCCAAAACACCGGCGCAGGCATAGCCACGGCGAATCTCAACGCCAATGCCATCAGCCTGCTTCCCGGCACCGTCGTGAATCTACACGCCGTCACCGGAGCCAGCCTAACCGTAAACTCCACCACCGCCACCGCGCTGGGCACCTTCAGCCAGCTCAATCTCAGCGGAGCCTCCACGCTCGACATCGGCACCAGCCAGAGCTTTGCTTCCCTGAACGGCAGCGGTGGCATCACCTCCAGCTCAGCAGTGACCTTCACCTTGGGCAATGTGCCAGGCGGCACACCACCCGCCTCCGTATTTACTGGCACTCTCAGCGGCACGAACCTCTCCGTCACCAAGATCGGCAACAGCACGCTCACTCTGGGTGGAACCAGCAGCTATGGCGGCGGCACCACCCTCAGCAGCGGCGCATTGATCCTGGCAAACACCACCGGCTCCGCCACCGGCTCAGGCTCCGTGACCACCCTGCCAGGCACCACGCTGGGGGGAAGTGGCAGCATCGTGACAGATGCTGGAAAATCCGTCTTCATCGGCGGCACGCTGAACGTGGGAGACAGCAGCACGGCAGGCGGGATCGGCATCACCACAGGCGGCGGCGGCCTTCTGCGCTTCGACATCAATAGCGTGCTCATGCTGGACCTGTTCTCAGGGGCGGGCCTTGGCGATAGCACTCTCCAGGCAAGCGCTGCTGACATGCTCACCGTCGGCGGGCAGGCAAGCATTCTGGAAGGTTCCCGTCTGTTCGTCGGCAATCCGCTGGGCATGACCTCATGGGCCGAGGGTGACTCATGGCGTCTCTTTGACTGGACCAGCCTGAGCACTCCCGCGAGCGGCACCTTTGACCGACTGGACTTCCCCACTCTGCCCTCCGACCTCGCCTGGGATCTGTCTGACCTCTACATCGGCGGCACTGTCATCATCGCCCCCATCATCGTTCCCGAACCCGGCCGCGCTCTGCTGCTCGGCATGGGAGTGCTTCTCCTGCTGATGCGGCGGCGGAGAGGTGTCTGATGAGACCTACAAATCCCTCGAACCAGAGCGCCGCAAACGTCACTGCGGCGCTTTTTTGTGTGTGGAATAGTTTTCAACAATGCCTCAACGTTTTCGTCAGATGGCGTGCGTATTTAACCGCACCCAAATTCCACCCCCACCATGAACACCACTACTCGCATCACCCTCGCCTGCGCCTCTGTCAGCCTGCTCAGCAGCGGTCTGCTGCGTGCCGACATCAAGGCCCCTGAGATCAAGCTCACCGCAGAAGAGTTTCACACCCGTCTGACTAAAGACCCGACGCCGCTCCCCGCCGGCGGCCAACTCCAAATGAGCTATGCCGGGGTCGTGGACAAGATCCTGCCCAGCGTCGTCACCGTTTTCTCCTATGGTGAAAAGGCCGGGAGCTTGATGCAAGGACATGGCCAAATGCCTGATCTAGATCGTCTGCCCCCCATGTTCCGCGAATACTTCGAAGAATGGTTCCGCCAGCAGCAGGAGGGCGGCGGTGGAGAAGCCCCCCAGCGCCCCGGCCCCCGTGGCCGCCGCGGTCAGCAGCGCGAAGTGCCCGAGGAGGACAAGAAACTGGAACCCAACGGCGTCGGCTCCGGCTTCATCATTTCCACCGACGGCTACATCCTCACCAACAACCACGTCGTCGGTGAAGCCGACAAGATCGAGGCCGTGATCAGCATCAATGGCAGCACCAAGCGCTATGACGCCAAGATCATTGGCGCCGATCCTCAGACTGATGTGGCTCTGATCAAGATCAGCGCCAGCGGCCTGCCTGCCGCCACTCTGGCGGACAGCTCGAAGCTCCGCGTCGGCGACATCGTGCTCGCCCTCGGTGCGCCCATGGAGCTCAGCCGCTCTGTCACGCAGGGCATCGTCAGTGCTCTCGGCCGCAGCGGCATGGGCATCATCGGCCGTCGTGACATGCAGGGCTATGAGGACTTCATCCAGACGGATGCCTCCATCAATCCCGGCAACTCCGGCGGTCCGCTCGTCGATGCCCTGGGCCGTGTCATCGGCATCAATACCGCCATCTACTCCCGCTCCGGCATGAACGCTGGCATCGGATTCTCCATCCCGATCAACCTCGCCCTCCGCATCGCCGAGGACCTCACCGATGACGGCGAAGTGACCCGCGGCTACCTCGGCATCCTGCCTCAGGACATTGATGCTGAAACGGCGAAGATCTACAACCTCACTGATGAAAGCGGAGCCCTCGTCCGCACCGTGAAGAAAAGCTCCCCCGCTGCCAAGGCCGGCCTCCAAGTCGGTGATGTCATCCTTTCTGTCTCGGGTCAGAAAGTGGAAAATGCATCGAAGCTGCCCGTCATCGTCAGCAGCTACAAGCCCGGCTCCGAAATCGCGCTCGACATCCTCCGCGATGGCAAGCCGATGACCCTCACCGCCAAGCTCGCGAAACTGACCCCGGAGATCATCGCTGGTGCAGATGTCGGTGAAGACGACAACACTCCCTCAGGCCCGGACAAAGGCAGCGCCAGCATCGGTGAGATCATGCCGGGTGTGACCATCCAGAACCTGACTCCGGGCACTCGTGAGCGCTATGAAGTGCCGGAAGATATCACAGGCGTGGTCATCACCCAGATCGATTCCGAAAGCCGCGCTGCCGCCATGGGAGTGGAGGAGGGCGACGTCATTACTCAAGTGAATCGCAAGCCTGTGCGCGCCGTCGGCGAGGCTCGTCAGATGGCGAAGAGCGGTTCACCCACCGTGCTTCTGAAAGTCTGGCGCAAAGGCGACACCATGCTCTTCATGGTCAGCAGCAATTAAACCCTGATGCATTGACTTCCCACCCGCGCTTCGGAAACGGAGCGCGGTTTTTTTTACATCAGGGCAATGACGTTCTTGCCATCACGGCAGCCGCACCTCACACTCAATCCATGTTCTGGCGTCTGATCACTGCGATGGTTGTTCTGTTCTGGGCGGTGATGAGCGGTCTCGTCATCCGTGACACCTATTTTCCCGACCACTCGCGCTTTGCCGAAGTGCCCGTGCGCTTCGTCTTCGATCTCTTTCTCTCCGAAGCAGCAGCGTTTAACAACACTCTGCATCTTTATCAGGGGCGGGAAAAGATCGGCCACACTACTTTTGCACTGAGACGCCTGGATGAAAATGATGGTCAGGAGCCCGTCTATGCCATCGTGACCAATGGATCGGTCGCCTTGCCCGGAGCATCTGAGAAAACAGACTTCGGATTCCGCCTGAATGGAGAGCTTTTAGGGGCGGAACGATGGCGGCGGTTCGAGGCACAGATCAGCGCCCCGCAGAGCGAGACTGAAGCAGTGATCACCTGGAAAGAAGGGGACAAACTGCCGGACATGGAGGTCAAAAAGGGCGGGCAGGTCATCATGAACACAGCCATGGCCCGGACGATGCTGGACAGCCCTACTGCCTCCAGCCTGATCACCCAGATGCTGCCTGCCGGGGCCCTGCCCCAAACTGCATCGATGCGCCTTCTTGCCCGCGAGGGAAGGCTGGAACTCGCCGCCAAGCAGCGCCGCTGCTACATCGTCACCGCCAGCCTCATGCAGGACTATGAAGCCCGGCTGTACTTCACCGAAATCGGCGAACTGGCACGTGTGGATCTTCCCGGCGGCTATCGTCTGCTGGAGCCCATGCTTCACGGACTGGAAAAAGGTCTCATCAGTGATGAATAGTCCCGCAGCCGCCTTATTGGTTGATGAAGAGAGGCACTCTGGATAACAGGCCCTTGGACGATGCCCCCCACTGAAACCAGCCTCTGGCTCCATACTACCGCCGCCATCGCCGTGGCCATGGGCGCTTTTTGGCTGCACCTGCGCTGGCATCCGCAGCGGCAGGAGTTTTCCGAGGGCTGGGACTTTGTCAGCAGCCTGCCCTGGTTCACGGTTCTTCATGCTGCCCTGCTGCTGCTGGTTCAGCTCACAGGCTCCAGCCTCCTCAGCCGCGAGCTCCAGCCTACCGATCTCACCTCCTGGCAGCCCCTCGCCGGGCCGCTGCTCCTCCAGACTCTATTTGAGATCACCACACTTCAGCACTCACTGCTGCCGGATTGGCCGCTGGCGCTGCTCCTTCCTGCGGCTCTCAGCCTCCTGGTATGGCGGGTCATGCGCTTTCCCTACCGCTATGGTCCACGAAAACAAAACCCCATGGAGCGCTGGCTCCTGCTGGCCGCGACTTTGCTCTCCTGGGTCTGGCTCGCCCTCGAGATCTCCCGCCTCAGCCTGCACATGCCGGAGTGGCTGGAGGCTCTGCGCCTCGCTCAGCGCTTGCTTTTCCAAGCCGTCGCCATGGCCTTTAGCCAGGTCGCTCTGCTCCGTCTCATTATCACCTGGGCGGAACCCGAGCATCCCAATGATCAAAAGGACATCGGTCTCGCCTTCGATCATACCTGCGCGCGCTGGCGCGGCATCGCCGAGCTGGCTATTTTGGATCTCCTTATCCTCTTTTTGCAGAGCAGCACGGGCGGCCCCGCCCAGTGGGTGCTGCTGGAGTTGATGCTCGTCTTCCTGGCCCTGCCTGCGGCCATCGCACGGGTGCCTGGGCCACTGCCGCGTCAGGGCATGGCGGCACTGCATGCTTGGCGGCAGGCATTTTTCCCACTGCTTTGCACCCTACTCACTGGACTCTTCATCCTCGCCCTGGTGCGTTACACCAGCGCCACCATGCTCACTCTCACCGGCCCTGAAAGCTGGCAGAGAAGTGTGCTTCTCCCCGTCCATGCTTTGGTCCTTGCCACGGCACGAAACTGGGTGTTTCTAGCCTGCGTGCTCACTCTCCTCCGTCATGGTTTGATCCCGTCCTCCGCGCGAGGACACGCCGCCTCCTGATCGCGTTCTGGCATGACCACCGGCAGCACACTCTCCACCGCCCAGATCGCCCGAAAGGCGAAGTCGAACCTCGCCATGGCCCTCGCCTGCCTCCCCAAGGCACGCAAGCGCGACATGATCAGCTTCTACGCCTTCTGCCGCGTCGTCGATGACATCGCCGAATCCCCCACGCTCAGTGAGTTGGAGAAGGAAAAGGAGCTCGCCCAATGGAAAAAATGCGTCCTCAGCGCCGAAGCCCCCGGCCACTCCGTCCTTGATGAAGTCATCGAGCTCCCCGGCAAATACGGCTTCCCCCGCGCCTGGCTCGCTGAGATCATTGACGGCGTCGCCTCCGACATCACCACCCTGCGCTACGAAACCTTCGAAGACCTCCGCGCCTACTGCTACAAAGTCGCCTCCGTCGTCGGCCTCTGCAGCGTCCACATCTTCGGCCACACCCAGCCCCAGGCACGCGAATACGCCATCCAGCTCGGCTACGCCCTCCAGATGACCAACATCATCCGCGACGTCGGCGAAGACGCCCGCGACTACGGCCGCATCTATCTCCCGCTGGAGGATCTCCGCCGCTACGGCGTCACTGCGGAGGAAATCCTCAATGGGCGGCATAACCAGCGGTTCATCCAGCTCATGGACTTCCAGTACAACCGCGCCCGAGCCTACTACAAAGAAGCCGCGCGCCTCCTCCCACCTGAGGACAAAGACAGCCTGCTGGCCTCCCAGATGATGGGTCAGATCTACGCCGAAATTCTCGAAAAGCTCCACAGCCAGCGCTTCCCCGTCTTTGAAAAGCGCATGCGCCTCCACCCCATGCGCAAGCTGGCCATCCTCGCCAAATACCTCTACAAAGGCTGGCGGGCACAGAGCCGGGCCCGCGCCGCCTGGGAGGACTCCTAGCCTGTCACCGCCAGCCTCATGCTCGATCCTCTCCAGCTTCTGAGCGCCTACTGTGAAGGTGCCTTTCCCATGGGGCATGAGGACGGCACCATCTCCTGGTTTCGCCCGCCCCACCGGGGTATCCTCCCCATCCAGGACTTCCACGTCCCCCGCCGGTTCGAGCAATATCTCCGCAACCATCCCTTCGAAGTTCGCTGGAACACCGCCTTCAGTGATGTCATGCGCGGCTGCGCCGACCGCGAGGAAACCTGGATCAACGACGCCATCCTCGACACCTACCAAAACCTCCACGAACTCGGCTACGCCCACAGCGCCGAAGTCTGGCGGGCGGGCAGGCTCGTCGGCGGAGTCTATGGTGTCTCCATCGGCGGCGCCTTCTTTGGTGAAAGCATGTTCAGCCGCGAAACCCAGGCATCGAAGGTCGCCCTCACCCATCTTCAATGGCGGCTCAAAGAACGCGGCTTCCTCCTCCATGACACCCAGTGGACCACCCCGCACCTCGCCCTCTTCGGCGGTCATGAAATTCCCTGCGTGAAGTACCTCCGCCTGCTCGACCGCGCTATCCGGTTGCCCGTGCTGTTCGACGACTCACGTCCCCTGGGTGCCCAGATCCAGTTTCAATAGAGTGGCCGCAGGAGACGGGATGTTCACCACGCTTTGAGTTTTTTAAATTAGGCCAGCAACTCCTCCAACTCCCCTTCCCCTAGGCCGGTCATGAGCGGTGAATGCTCGTCGAGTGTGGCTTCGATCAGGCCGCGTTTCTTTTGCTGAAGGGCAAGGATGCGCTCCTCCACGGTGCCGCGCATGGCGAGGCGATAGGCGGTGACGACTCGCTGCTGGCCGATGCGGTGGGCGCGGTCGATGGCCTGGGCTTCGACGGCGGGATTCCACCAGGGATCGAGCAGGATGACATGATCCGCGGCGGTGAGGTTCAGGCCGTAGCCGCCAGCCTTGAGGCTGATGAGGAAGACCTTCCGAGCAGGGTCAGTCTGGAATTTTTTGACCTGGGCTTCGCGGTCATTGCTTGAGCCGTCGATGTAACCGTAGTCGATCTTTTTCTCGTCGAGCTTGGCGCGCACGAGTTTGAGGTATTGCACGAACTGGCTGAAGACGAGGACCTTGCCCTCGGCTTCGAGGATGGCTTCGAGCTTGTCGTTGAGCATCGGCCACTTGCCGGAGAGATCGTCGGCATCGAGTCCCGCCAGAGCATCGCCCTGGAGACCGGTGAGGCGTAGATCGCAGCAGGTCTGGCGCAGGCGAAGCAGCACGGTGAACATGGTCATCTTCGTGCCGCCCTGGCCGGAGCGTTTCCGTGCGGCTTTGATCTCCTCGCGGCCTTCTTCGAGGACGCGGCGATAGACTTCGGCCTGGGCAGGGGAAGGCTCGCACCAGAGGATCTGCTCGATCTTCTCGGGCAGGTCTTTGAGCACCTCCCGCTTCATGCGGCGGAGGAAGTAGGGGCGGAGGAGTTTCTTCAGACGATCGCTTGCCGCGAGACCGGCGGGGCTGTCGAGACCGTTTTGGATCGGCTGCTCGAAGCGCTCTTTAAAGTTATCCCGACTGCCGAGATAACCGGGCAAAGCAAACTGGTAGATGGACCAAAGGTCACGCACGCTGTTCTCCACCGGCGTGCCGGTAAGAGCGAGACGGGCTTTCGCTTTGAGGGAACGCACAGCCTTGGAGGCATCGGTGTCGGGATTGCGGATGTAGCTGGCTTCATCGAGCAAAATGAGCCGCCAGGGCTGCTTTTGGAGGGCGTCCTGATCTCGCACCACGAGTTGGTAGGTCGTGATGATGACATCAAACTCGGCGAGTTGGGAAAGCAGTCCCGCACGGTTGCTGCCCTGGGATACGGCGACCTTGAGATGCGGGGCGAATTTCTCGAACTCTGCGCGCCAGTTTCCAGTGAGGCTCTTCGGACAGACGATGAGGGAAGGCAATGACGAATGACGAAGTTCTCCGCCTTCGGAGTTTTTGTCCTTCGTCATTCGTTCATTCGTCATTCCAGCACGGAGTGCCACAATCATCGCGATGCTCTGAACGGTCTTCCCGAGCCCCATATCGTCTCCGAGCACACCGCCGCGCCCACTTTCCACCAGGGTGGTGAGCCAGCGGGTGCCGAGGAGTTGGTAAGGCCGAAGTTTGGGGCCGAGGTCGCCGAGGCGTGGCAGCAACAGCGCTTCATCAATAAGCTGGGAAGGCGCGGCGGAGTCTCCTAGGAAGTAGTCGGCATGGAGGCCACTGATACGTGCGCCATCGGCGGTGAGCTGGAGGGGGACATCACGGAGCGTGTCTTCGAATTCCTCCACACCCGCGAGGTCGAGAAGGTAGCGTTTGCCATTCTTCGCCGTGACACTGCGCTGGCCGCTGCGCACGAGGCGGAGCACCTCGGCGCGCGGCAGGCGGAATCCATCAGGCGCTTCATAGGCGAATTCCATCGCCAGCCAGTCCTGGCCACTGCGGCGGTCATCATCGGACTCACGTCGATGAATCTGCGGGGTGATGCGAGCCACGCCACGGGTGGCGGCACGCCAGCGCTCGCCTTCAATGACCTTCATCTCACGGCGCAGGCGCGGAAGATCGGTCGCGTAGAGCTGCAGCACGGACTCGGGCTTGGTGAGCTTCCAGACGAGCGTGTGGCCGCTGGCCTCGACTCGCGTGCCGAGCTGGAATCCGAGTGACTCCATGAGCGCCATGAGCCGGGCTTCTTCCGACTCATTGCGTAGATAAAAGAGTCCCGTCGTGCTGGTGTCCTCAAAAGGGAACAGCGTCTCCGCCGCACAGTGCCGACCGCTTTCGCCGACGAGCCAGTCTTTGCCGCCAAACTCAGCGCGCAGCGTGGCCTCGACCGCCTGGAGCGAGCCATCCAGATGCAGCGTGAAGGTGCAGGGCACAGGCGCGCAATGAAAGTGCTCCAGACCTGCGCCGCGCAGCTCGAGCTGAAAGGCTTCGTTTAAAGACTCGCGCTGTGAAATGAGCCAGCGCAGTGGCCGCCGTGTCGGCAACTCGCGCAGCAAAGTCTCGCACTCTGGGCCGAGCGGAGGCAGTTGGAAAAGACTCTGCGTCTCTCGGCAGAACCAGGTGCCACCGGGCCGCGTCTTGATCAGCGGAAGTTGGCCATCACCGGCAAAACGTAGGCTAACTTCCCTCTCTCCGGGCTTCGACTCCGCCGTGATCAGCAGACGCACCGGCTCACGAGCGATGCTGAGTGGCAATCCACCGCCGCTTGGCTTGCCCGCGATCACACGCGGATGCTCGGCAGCGCTGCGGAGGAAGGCATCAAACACGGCGCTAGGCAGAGACATTGGCGCGCTTTGATTTTTCACTCCTTGCTCGGCAAGCCACGCCGCGAGAAGCGACTCCTCCCCTTCCCCGCCGGGTGAATATCGGACATAAGTGCCCACCGGCTCACGCATGGTGCCCGTGAGCAGATTCTCCGGCAGGAAGATCGTGTAGGTGCCGGGGACTTTTAGAGGAGATAAAGACACGCGGAGAGAGGGAGGCGAGGAGAGTGGCTTTTTCTCCGCATCTCCAGGTCTCCGCGTCTCCGCGTCTTTCTTCGGCCCTCGCAGATGCATGAGCACCACAGCCAGCGCATGTTCACAAATCATCCCCCGCCTTGCCGTGGGGCAGGTGCAGAGATTCTCGACATCCGTGCGTGAGGTAAAAGACAGTCCGCTGGCGAACTTCGTCTTTCCACCACCGGCGAGACCTCGAATACGGCCCTTCTCGGCATTCTGAACTGTGACATGTCCGCCATCCACGAGGGCACGCGCCGCCTTCATGGCCTGCCAGCCACCGATCTCTCCGAGCCATTTCTCCGTGATTTCCATTTCTTTCTGGCGCGGTGGATGGTTCCTCTTCAAACTCACGTCAAGATACATATGAGGATCGTTGCCATCACCAATCAAAAAGGCGGCGTGGGAAAGACCACGACCGCCATCAACCTCGCCGCCTGCCTGGCCCAACGCGGCGTGCGCACGCTGCTCATCGATCTCGATCCCCAGGCGAATGCGACCAGCGGTCTCGGACTCGCGCAGGAGGATGGTGGCAGCCTTTATTCAGCCCTCGTGCTCGGCACAGATCCTCACACCGCCATTCGCAGCACCCGAATCCCAAACCTTTCCATCATCCGCTCCCATCAGGAACTGGCAGGCTGTGAGATCGAACTGGCGCAAAGCGGTAATCATTTGGCCCGACTCAAGGAAGTGCTGGAACCCCTGCGTGTTTCCGGTCACTTCGACTACATCCTGCTCGACTGCCCCCCTTCCCTTGGCGTGCTGATGACCTCCGCACTCGCTGCGGCGGATGAACTTCTCGTGCCTCTCCAGTGCGAATACTTCGGCCTCGAAGGCCTGGGCAAGATCGTCGGTGTGGTGCAGCAGATCCGCGACTGCGGGGCCAATCCGAACCTCCTGCTCGAAGGCATCGTCATGACGATGTATGACTCACGTGCCAATCTCTCCCAGCAGGTGGTGAGCGACGTGAAGAACTACTTCGCCGAGATCATCTACAACGCCGTCATCCCCCGCACCGTCCGCCTCGGGGAGGCCCCCAGCTTCGGCAAAGCCATCATCGAGTACGAACCCTCAGGTCGTGGAGCCGCCGCCTATGGGGCTTTGGCAGAGGAGTTCCTCGCCCGCCGCGCCGCGAAGATGACCGCGTAATAAAGGGCTAGGTGGGAGACTTCTGCGCCGGTGAAGCCCTGCGCGCTGTGGCCCCACGCATCACGGTTTAGAGCTTTTTAGGGATGGTCGGCACTCATGTTGCCAGGTGCGGCTGGAGCAGCAGAGATGTAGCGCTTTTTCCACCAGGGGAGCAATACTTCAACGATGCACCAGGCATGGACGGGAGCCAGTAAAAAGAAGGCGGGGTGGAGGTAGCGCTCCTGACCGTAAACGGCACCGTAGATGCTGGTGCTGAAGACGAAAAAGAGCACGGAGAGCTCCACCCAGATGTCCTGCCTGCGCCAGAGCGGCACTAGGCAAAGGAGTAGCACGACAGTGAGGAAAAGCTGGTCGTTGCCCACGAGCAAGACGAAGGGATAACGCCACCAGGGGATGTCGTCCTCTCGGTAGAGGTCGATGAACATGGCAGCGGTGCGGTGGATGCACTGCTTCACATATTGGAATGGGTTTTCCTTCAACCAGTCGAGCGCTGCTTTTTTATACCAGAGGTATTTTTCGGCATCGTTTTTGCATGCGGCGATGGCGACCTTTGCCTCCTCTGGCATGGCGGGATGATCCGGCGAGGAGATCTGATAGTAGGGCAGGATGTTCGCGCGGTAGAGCGAGCTGAAGCCATCGATGGAGCCCATGATCGGCAGGCCAAAGACGGCCTTGTTTCGGGCAGTCCAGCCGAGTGCTGGAAGCAGGGCGATGATGAAGAAGACCGCCATCTTGGGCAACTTTACGGGCAGCCGCAGCCAGAGCAGAAGACTCAGTGCTGGAATGAAGAGGACATTCACCGATTTCGTGATGCCGAGAAGCCCTAACCAGAGGGCCGTGCGCAGCATGACACCCCAGGTCGGCCCTTTGCGCCAATGCGTGCTCACTTCCAGCGCGACCATGCCAAGCAACACCGTGGAGAGGCATTCATTGCCCATGGAATACTGATAAACGGCGATGGGGCTGGCCTGCATGATCAGCAGTCCGACCCAGGCGCTCGCAACGCCGAAGATGGTTGCCAGATGCCGAACGATCATCCCACAAATCCAGCCGTAGAGTGCGATCTGCGCGATCACCACGGGCCAGAGATTTGCTGCGGTGAAGACATGCGGCTTCACGATGCCCGAGGCCAAAAATGCCATGATGAAGCCGGAGTAGCCCGGCTCCCGCTTCCCGGAGGATTGCACGCCATCGAGCGAGTAAATGCCATCTGTCAGCGGATAGGCGGCGAGCTTCAGATATTCCAGAGAGTCCTGGATGATCACCCAGCCGTCTGCCTTGCCCAGAAGGAGCAGCGTGATGAAGAAGACCAGATGCCCGGCAAAGAGTGCCGCGGCCCAGCGTGTCAGGCAGTCCGTGCGGCCCTGGTTTTCCAAAAAGCGGTGCAGTCGTGCGATCATGGCTGGCTCACATCAGAAGATCCGTTGGCAGGGCTGATGCCGCCTTCGCCTCGCCGCATCATTTGCATCTCAAAGAGTGCGCGGAAGTAGTTGTTGATGCTGGTGAGGATCAGCGAGATGCCGGCAAACATCATGCCCAGCAGCATGAGCCCCGTGGCCAGGATGGCCATGGGCACGCGGTAAACGTAGCGGAACTTCAGGTAGTCATAGATGGGCAGTGAGCCAGCCAGCAGCGCGGCCAGGATCAGCAGCACTGAGATGGTGCCGAAGAAGACGCTGGGCCGGTAGTCCCGCAAAATGCGGAAGATGGTGGCGATCACCCGCGCACCATCGTGGAAGGTGTTGAGCTTTGAAAACGATCCTTCCGGGCGGTCCGTGTATTTGATGGGTACCTCCACGATGCGGAAACGGTTATCGAGGGCAAAGATGGTACTCTCTGTCTCCAGTTCAAAGCCCGCGCGCAGAATGGGTGTGTGCTCGACAAAGCGCCGCGTCATCACCCGGTAGCCGGACATGACGTCCCGCAGATCTACCTTGAAGAGCCAGTTGATCAGCCCTTTCACCAGTCCGTTGCCCAGATTGTGAAAGGGACGCTTGTTTTCCTTCCTGTAGTCGCCCGTGGAGAGGCGATCTCCCACCACAAGATCCGCCTCGCAAGAGAGCACGGGCGCGAGCATCACGGGCAGGTCCTCGGGGTGGTAGGTCATGTCGGCATCGATCATGATGTACACATCGGCGATCACATCGTGAAAGGCCCGGCGCACTGCATTCCCCTTCCCTGGTCGGCGCTCAAAGAGCACCCGGCCATGGGCTCCACACTCGGCCAGTGTTTGGCGGGCAAGGTCGCCCGTGTTGTCCGAAGATCGGTTGTCCACGACCACGATTTCCGCCTGCGGCAGAGCCGCATGGAAACGGCGGATCACCTCGACAATGGTGAGCGCTTCGTTGTAGGCTGGGATGATCAGCGCAAGGGAGAGAGAACCTGACATTCAGGGAAGTTAATTATAAAATTTATAGAATCAATAATTTATCCGCTTATTCTTGCCTACACAGCAGCACTCCGCCCCATGTTCCCCCGTTTTCAAAAGCATCTCGACTGGCTCACCATCTGGGCCTGTGGGACCTGCGCGGGGCTGCTGGTCGCCGACGTGGTGATCGGCACTTACAATGCGGGCATCTCTCCGCTGAAACCCAGCCATTTTACCCCGCTGGTTTTCCTGATGTGCCTCGGTGTCTGCGCCCTGAGTTCACCACGCTTTTGCATCCCGGCGCTCTTGCTTTCCACCCTGCCGCTGATCCGTTTTCTCGATCCGCTGCTGCTGAACCGCTTCGCCTGCTCCTTCACGCAGACGATCATCATGGACAATCTGCGTGTCCTCATGGTGGCGGTGGCCTTTCTGGCCCTGCTTTCTTGTCCGCAGGGACTGAAAGCCATGCGCTGGGCTGCCATCCTCGCCATCCTGCTCACCAGCGGCTCCTCCATCGCCGAGTTTGTCGGCCTGGCGCAGTTCAGCAGCATCCCCGGGCGGTTCAGCGGCTTCAACGGCCACCCCAATTCCCCGCCCATCGTCCTCTGCCAGTGCCTCGGCCTTTGCTTTGCCCTAGTGAAAAGTTTCCGCTGGAACTTCGCCCTCATCATAGCCGCCATGCCAGGCGTGGCCCTCACTTATGGACGCAGCGGAATGGCCATCTTTGCCCTCCTGTGTGGCTTGTACCTTTTCATGAATGCACGCCGACATCTCGGCTTTCTCATCCTTTGTGGCGCGGCCATGCTGCCGCTCCTCGGCGTCGGCTTTGCCATCATGGAACAGCGCACGACGCACGGCATCCAGAAGGACAAGAACACCGCCGACCGTCTCGAAGCCATCTACACCCTCGACTTTGACAAACTCAAGTCCCCCGAGCGCGTCAAAGATCTCTCTGACGCCTGGGAAGCCGTCCTGCAAAAGCCCATCGCCGGACATGGCGTCGGCGCCGCCTCCACGCGCTGGGCTCCGCACAATGAATACGTCGCCATGTGGCTGGAGATGGGAGTCATCGGCCTGACCATCTATCTGCTCACCCTCTACGGTCCCGCCCTCCGCAGCCTCATGTGCGGGGGAAAGGCCGCGTATGCCGTGCTGGCCATGCTCGCCTACTCACCCATCGCGCAGGGACGTGTCATGGACCCGCACTTTTACTTCACCCTGTTCACCACCGCACACATCCTCTGGCCTCACCGCTTCCGGCTCGTACTCAGCCACCAGCGGACGGCAGCTGCATCCAGCGCCATGCCTGCCAGCCACGAAAGCCACTCAATGTCCCGCCGCTGAAGGGCATTGGGGGGAATGATGGAGGAGGTTTTGCGGCACCTGAATGGCTCCGCTTCAGACTTTCATTTCGGCTGATTTATGAACCCGGTAATGACATAAAACATAAAGGATACAGTGAGGCTGACGGAGGCGGGCAGCCCAGCCTTCGGGTTCAGCACAAAGTACGAGGACCGTGAGACGGGGCTGCTGTACGACGGGTATCGGTATTACAACCCGGAGCTGGGGCGGTGGATGAGCTGGGATCCGATTGAGGAATTAGCTAACCATCACTGCGGCAGTTCGCTGTTCGCCACGCCCTGCGTTCCTGGGTGGAGCAGGTTGTTGGAAAAGTGCATGCCGCGTGGTGTGTTCGGGCCTCCGGCGATGATGACGGCGTATTTGAAGCGCGGCTTGCCGATGCTGTGGACGAGGTTGCCGGTGACGATGACGTCGCTGAGCGGAGGATCGTCCGGCTGCTGGCCGGTGTCGAACTTGAAGGGCGATCTCTCGTCTCCCCAGATCCAATGCGCATCGCCGTGGCCGAAGTCGGAGATGATGTTGTTGGAGATGATGGAGCCGCCGTCGAAGTTCTCGGCATTCGCTCCGGCACCTGGCATGAGGCCGATGGCCCAGAGGCTGTTGCGGGTGAACTGGTTGCCAGTGATGAGCACGTTGCGGCTGCCATGCATGGCCTTCATGCCGATGAAAGCATTGGTGACGATGTTGCCGGAGACGATGACATGATCGCAATGCAGGTCGATGCCCTGTGCGGCATTTTCGACGTGGTTGCTACTGACACGCGTGAGGTCGGTCACGGTGGGGGCATTGACCACGATGCCGCTGCCCTGCTGCCAGGCGTCGGTGTAGTTCGCATCCCAGGCCTGCTGGCTCATGACGCCGCCTTTGACGGCGTTCTTTTTCACGAAGTCGCCCAGTTTGTACTTCGCTTTGACCTCGGGCGTGGGGACGAAGTTGTCCTCGACGACGCGGTTGCCTTCGATCAAAGAGCCGGAGCTGTAGCTGACGCTGATGCCCGTGCCGTCGGTGCAGTTGAAGGCGTAGCCCCAGTCCGCACTCTGCGTGCGGTCATCAATGCTGACGCGCATGTAATTGCGCACCAGACAGCGGCTGATGCGGCAGTCCTTGCTCTCGCGCAGCGTGATCGCACCGGCGGGGCTGCGGTTGTCGATCACTCGTACATTGTCGATGACGAGATCGCGGCACTTGATGGCGATGATGCCCTCCTGGCGTGTCTCCATTTTTCCCTCGGGACGAGTCAGGGTGAGGTCACGAACCTCTGCCTCCTTCGCCTCCTCGACGACGATGACTGGCTGCTCCGTATTCTGTTGAATGATACGTCCCGGCCCAAACAGCCCGCTGCGGTCACCTCTGATGCGAATCTTCTCCGTGATCGGGTAATCCCCGGCGGGGACGAAGATCATCCGGTTCGGGTTCGCATCCAAAGCGGCCTGGATGGACGGATAAGCAGTGACGGACAGCTCTGCCGCAGAGGCATGGGTGAGCAGGATGAGGGCAAGGAGATGACGCATGTTCACTTTTTCGGCGCACCCTCTTTAAACTTCGTCATCAGCTCCTGAAACTTCTTGTTCAGCGCCTGATACTCGGGGCTCTTGCGGTCGTGTTTGGCTCGCTCGGCGGCGAGGGCTTTGATCTCGGCGGACATCGCGCGGCGTCCTTCAGAGGCTTTCACGGCGGTGGTGTCCACTTTCACTTCCACATCATCCCAATCATCCGTGCGGAAGACGGAGGCGGGCAGGCCGTCGCTGTTCACGAGATTCGCGCCTTCGGGATTCGAGGCCCAGGCGTAGCGCACGGCGACGGGAGCTTTCACCTCGGCGCTGCTGACCAGCACGCTGTCGATGCCATCCACCTTCGCATCGGCCCACTTCCAGACTTTGTCGGCACCTGCGATCTCGAAGCGCTTCAAAGCCCCGCCATCGCGTGATCTCAGGCCCGCGCCGCTTTGATCAAAGGTTACGCGGATCGCGCCGTCCTTCACCTCGCTCGATTTGAAGAGCGGGCCGCTGTAGATCAACTCCTTGCCGTAATCCTTCGCCAAAGCCCAGCGGGCGAGACGCTCGCCGGGGTCTTTTTTGTTCTTTGGATGGATGTCATTCGCCTCGCCAACATCATTGGTGATCGCCATGCCGGTCTTCGGCGTGGTGGCGAGCACGAGGCGCATGCGATCCTGTAGCAGCGCCCACGGATCAGGCGTGCCGGGCTCGGTGGAGACCGCGCGATAACTGGCGAGCTGCACATAGTAAAAGCTGAACTCATCCGCCCAGCGCTTGCGCCAGTCATTGATCATCAGCGGCAGTGTCTGGTCATAAGGCACGGCCCCAGCCTTGGCGTTGCCTTCGCCTTGATACCAGATCGCTCCGCGCATCGTGTAGCCGGTGAAGGGGTGAATCATCGCGGCGTAAAGCACGCCCGGCTTGCCCTCGGTGAGCAGCGGGCGCTTCGGCGCATCCGGCTTTTTCGGCAGACGTCTGCGATCCACGTCCGGTTTGCCCTTCGCCGCAGCCATCGTGGCCTTCCACTGCTCCAGCTTCGTCGCGTAAGCCGCGTCCGCCTTTGCTTGATCGTAACCGGCCTCCTCCTTCAGCATCGTATCAACAAGTGTCTTCGTGCCCGGCAGCGTGTTCAGCGCCTCGCGACTGGTAAAAGTCTCCACCGGCTTGCCACCCCAGGCCGATTTGATCACGCCGACGGGAATGCCGAGCTCCAGATGCAGCTTCCGCGCAAAGAAGAACGCCACCGCAGAAAATCCCGGCACCGTCTCCGGTGTGGAGGCCTGCCATACGCCTTCGATGTCCTCTTGATTCTCCGCCGCCGTCACCAGCGGCGCATTGAACATCCGCAGCGCCGGATGCTTCGACTCTGCGATGAGAGCGGCATACTCAGGCGAGCGGTTCATGGTGTAAAACATGTTCGACTGTCCCGATGCGAACCACACCTCGCCCACCAGCACGTCTTTGATTTCCAGCTTGTCCTTACCCGCCGAGATCGTCAGCACCGCGCCCGTCGCATCCGCCGTGCCGGTTTCGATCTGCGCCCGCCACTTGCCATCCGCCCCCGCCTTCACCGATGCCGATTTGCCTTTGAAGCTCACGCTCACCTCCGCCCCAGCATCCGCCTTCCCCCAGATGCTCGCGGCACGCTCGCGCTGAAGGATCATGTGATCACTGAAGAAGTGCGGCACACTCAGCTCCGCGAAGAGCAGGCCGGGCACTAGAAGCAGGAAGGATAAGGTCAGTTTCATGGCAGTGGTTTGATTGATGGAGAGATTCATGGGCGATGCTTGTCAAAAGTCTTCTGGTGGTGGCGCATGATGTCATCGCCTTTCACATCGTAGCTGCCAGTGGCGGTGTGCGGCACATCGGGGATCGAGAGAAACTCATGCGCGATGCCCAGCTCCTTCAGGTAAGCCGAGAACTGCTTGTTGTGCTCGTAGTTGAAGCACTTCGTGCCATCCCAGAGGAGGATGCTCAACGCTGGACGATCCTGACGCGCAGCAAAGGCCTTCGCGAGATCCCAGGCATTGTAGCCGAGCGGCAGAAAGCGCAGCTTCTCGCTCTCGTAGCCGTCATTTTCCTGGATGTGCTTCTCCGGCCCGTAGCCGGAGCCGCCGGGCGCGACGGAAAGAAACAACTCCGGGTGCTTGAACATGATGCGCGTGGTGCCGCGACCACCCTGCGAGTAACCCTCCAGCGCCCGCCCCTCACGCGTGCCCCAGGTGCGATACGTCGCGTCGATGTGCGGCACGAGTTCCTTCACGAAGACACTTTCGCCCATGCCCTGCTTCATCTCCGGCATGTCATACCAGCTCATCGGGCCGCCATTCGGGAAAACATAGATCGTGGGTTTGATCGTGCCCTTCTGGATCGCCGCATCCACATAGCTCGCCAGCCGCACAGCCTTGTTCTCCGCGCCAGGCCGCCCGCCGTGCAGGTGATACACCACCGGATACTTTTCCTGACTCGTCTCATATCCCGGCGGCAGATAAATGTAGTAACCCACATCCACGCCCATCGAGCCACTCTTGAAGGTCGCGTGCTTCACCGTCGCTGGCAGTGACTTCTTCGCCCACTCGGCGTTCTGCATCGGCGAAACCCAGGCGAAAGGCTGTGCCGCCGCCGCTTGGCTCTTCTTGGCGGTTTGAGCGAAAGTGAGGCTGGTGGAGGCGATGAGGAGACAGAAAAAGGCGCGTAGCATCGCGTGGGAACGATGGTCAGGCAGGTGTTGTTGCCGTGGATTCCAGCCTGCGTGCTTCCTTTCCAAAGGAAGAGCGCAGCAGCGGAGAGCGTATGTGCCTGCCATGATTCGCTTTACCCTTCTCACGATCCTGGCCGCACTCGCGGCAGCGCCTTTGCACGCGGAATTTCAAGCCGGGGCGGCGGTGATCGACATCACACCGCCGAAGCTGCCGGTGCTGGCGAATGGAGGGATGCTGAGCCGCTACGTGGACAAGATCAAAACGCCCATCCATGCCCGGGCGATGGTGCTGAGCGATGCCAAGACGCAGGTGGCGATCGTGGTGGCGGACAGTTGCATGATGAGCCGCGAGGTGCTGGATGAGGCGAAGGCGCTGGCTTCCCAAAAGACGGGCATCCCAATGGACAAAATGCTGATCTCCGCCACGCACGCGCATTCGGTGCCGTCCTCCATGGGCTGCCTGGGGACTGATCCAGACCCGGCGTATGTGCCTTTTCTCAAAGAGAAGCTGGTGGAGGCCATCGTGGCGGCACAGGCGGCACGGGCTCCGGCGAAGATCGGCTTTGCCAAGGCGGATGCGGCGGAGTTCACCGCGCTGCGTCAGTGGATTCGTCGGCCTGACAAGCTGGCGGAAGACCCCTTTGGAAACATGAGCGTGCGGGCAAAC
Source organism: uncultured Prosthecobacter sp. (assembly GCA_964390165.1). GTDB lineage: Bacteria > Verrucomicrobiota > Verrucomicrobiia > Verrucomicrobiales > Verrucomicrobiaceae > Prosthecobacter. The sequence goes on from CAYMHJ010000004.1 coordinate 49,015, forward strand.
ATGCACGCGGGTCGTTTGTGGGATGATGCGGTGGGCGAGTCTGGCCCGGAAGATCCTGATCTCTCGCTGATCTCCATTCAAACGAAGGACGGCAAGCCGGTGGCGGTGATGGGCAATTTCTCCATGCATTACTTCGGCGACAAAGACATCAGCGCGGACTACTTCGGGCTCTTCTCCGAAGGTCTGAAACAGCGCATCGATCCACAGGGAAAAATGGTCGGCATCATGTCTCATGGATGCAGTGGAGACATCTATCGCGTGGACTACAAGGTGCCGGAAAAGGATCGCCCGAAGCCAACCATCGACGAATACACGAGCGGCCTGCTGGACATCGCGATGAAGGCTTATGCGACGATCCAGTATCGCGAAGACTCAGACATCGCCATGGCGGAGCAGCGCATGACGTTGAAGTATCGCGTGCCGGACAAGCAGCGCCTCGAGTGGGCACAGCGCATCGTGGCGGAGATGGGCGACCGTTTGGCAAAGACACCAACTGAAGTTTATGCCCGCGAGCAGGTGATCCTGCATGAGCGGCAGCAGACGGAGATCGTGGTGCAGGCCCTGCGCATCGGGGACATCGGCATCGCCACCACGCCGAACGAAACCTACGCGATCACCGGTCTGAAGA
>CAYMHJ010000005.1:0-14383 GCA_964390165.1 uncultured Prosthecobacter sp.
CGCTCCAGCCCCGGCTCCACGACGACTGCGCCGAAGCAGATCATCGAGTAATCACCCGGAATAGGGCCGTCGGATTCGATATCGACCATGATGTAGCTCATGCCCTCAGGCTAAAGCTGGGGATTCCCCGTGCTCAAGGCGGATTCGCTCCAACGTCTCCTGTAATCCATCCGCAGGCGTTTTGGCCTCGGTGACACCTGTTTACACAAAGAGAGGCACCTTGCGGTGCCTCTCCGTGAATTGAGCTGTGTGGGACGGGACGATTACTCGCCCGGACGCCATTCTTCGGTGGCGAACTTGAAGGCCTGCTCGAGTCCGACGAGGTCGGTGCTTGGGCGGAGGGCTTCGAAAGCGGCGCTTTCCTTCTGAATTTCGGCTTCGTTGTAGTTGAGGGCCTTGACGGAGAGTCCGACGCGGCGCTCGACTTTGTCCACCTTGATGACGCGGGCTTCGACATCGTCGCCGACGTTGATGACGTCCTTGACCTTGGCCACATGATCTTCGCTGAGCTGGGAGATGTGGATGAGGCCGTCGATGTCGCCATCGAGTTCGACGAAGGCGCCGAAGCTGGCGATCTTGGCGACTTTGCCTTTGACGATGTCGCCCACTTTGAAGCGGCTGTCGATGATGCTCCATGGATCGGTCTCGAGCTGTTTCATGCCGAGGCTGATGCGCTGGTTTGGCTTGTCGATGCCGAGAACGACGGCGTCCACTTCCTGGCCCTTTTTGAGCATCTCTGATGGGTGGTTGACCTTGCGTGTCCAACTGAGGTCGGAGACATGGATCATGCCGTCGATACCTTCTTCCAGCTCCACAAAAGCACCGTAAGCGGTGAGGTTGCGGACAGGACGTTTGAGCTCCGTGCCGATCGGGTAGCGGAGGTCGATGTCGTCCCAAGGATTGGTGTCGAGCTGACGAACGCCGAGGCTGATTTTGCGCTCGTCTTTGTTGATGCCGAGGACGATGGCTTCGAGTTCCTGACCGACGCTGAGCACGTCGGATGGACGGGCGATGCGCTTGACCCATGAGAGCTCGGAGACGTGGACAAGGCCTTCGACTCCCTCTTCGATCTCGACGAAGGCACCGTAAGCGACAAGCTTGGTGACCTTGCCTTTGACCTGCTGACCGACTGGGTAGCGGGCTTCGATGTTTTCCCAAGGGTTGTTCTGGAGTTGCTTCAGGCCGAGGGAGACGCGTTCTTTTTCGCGGTTCACTTCGAGGATGAGGAGTTCCAGCTTCTGACCTATGCCGACGAGTTCGGTAGGATGGTTCAGGCGGCCCCACGACATGTCTGTGATGTGGAGGAGACCGTCCATGCCATTGAGGTCCACGAACACGCCGAAGTCGGTGATGTTCTTGACCACGCCGATGACTTTGTCGCCAGGGGTGACGGAGTCGAGGAACTTCTGGCGCTGCTCGGCGCGCTCGGCTTCGATGACTTCGCGGCGGGAGAGGACGATGTTTTTGCGCTCGTCGTTGATCTTGACGATCTTGAACTCGAACACCTTGCCCATGTATTCGTTGAGATCCTTGGGCGGGATGATGTCGATCTGGCTGGCAGGAAGGAAGGCTTCGACGCCGACGTTGACCATGAGGCCGCCTTTGACGACGCCTTTGATCTTGCCTTTGACGAGTCCGCCATCGCGGAACACGGAGGCAATTTTGTCCCAGTTCTGTTTGTAGGCGGCTTTCTCCTTGGAGAGGACGACCATGCCTTCATCATTCTCGAGTTTTTCGAGCAGGACTTCGACTTCGTCGCCGACCTGGATGTCTTCATCTTCAAACTCGTTGGCGGGGATGGCGCCTTCGGATTTGTATCCGATGTCCACAAGGATGACCTGTGGTTTGATTTCGAGGATCTTGCCTTTGACGATGGATCCTTCGGAGAGTTCACGGAAGGATCCTGCGATCATTTCCGCGAGTGTTAGGTTGCTCATTAGCTGTGTTAGGGTTGGGAGTGCCTGGTGTTGGGTGAACCGCGCGCGACCTTCCACTCCTGAGGGCTGCGGCGGGCTTTCGCCCCACATGGCCAGTGGGCCAGGGGGCAAGAGGGCCGCCATTGTCGGGGTGAACCGTTCTTTGGCAAGAGAAAAGGCGGCAGGTCAAAGAGCAGGGAAAAGGCTGGGGACCTGAGCCCTTCTGGCTCCATGGGTTACTGAATTTCCAGCGTGGGTGGCAGGGTAATGGGGCCTGCCTTTGGCTGGGCATCGTCAGGAAAGATGACGGTGATGCTGCGGATGCCGCCTGGTGCGGATGCCTGGTTCTGCAGAAGCCACTTTTTCACAAACTCAGCCACGGATGTCCGGGCGGCTTCACGGACGCTGTCGAGATGCGCTTTGTTTCCAGCACGGCGTTCGAGCGTGGGGGTGAGGCTTTTTTCCAGTGCTGCGAGGTTTTCGGCGGCATTGAACCTGAGCCAACCGGCCTCGGATTTCTTTTCCATGCCATCGGTGCGTACTGCCGGAGGCGGCGATGGCCTGATAGCCGGGGAATGGACGATACACTGCCCGTCCCTGATGCGGAGCTTCCAGTCTTCGGAAATTTTGATGTGATAACGATAGACGACGGGGGTGCGGATTTCGGAGACGGTGGTGCCCAGATACACGAACTCGCTAAACGCGGTCTTCATGTCGTAGCGGGTGACGGTCTCGTCTGTCTCAAGGGTAGCGACTTCGAGGATGTCTCCGTTTGTGGAGGTGATTTTGTTGATGGTTTCCCGGAAGCTGGTTTCGATGTCGTTCTGGACGAGTTTCGCAGGCAGATCCTTGATCCATGCTGCGGCTTCTTTGAGCGAACCGAGTAAAAACCACCCACCGAGACCCAGTGCAATCAGGCCGAGTATCGTTGCCGTAATGACCCAGCGCAGGCAGCCAGTGCGGGCAGGACCGGAGGTGGACGTGGAAGAGGCGGCGGTCTCGTTCATGCGGAAAGATGCAGCAGGCAAGCTTTGTCACCAGCGCATTTCTTGAATGGCATGAGTTCTGCGGCTTGACCCTCGCAGGCTGGATTGATTAGCCTGAGAAAATCTACCGATAAATACCCCATGTTTCACCCACACATATACTCGATCGCTGGTAAGTTAGCTCGTCTGTTTTTGGTTTCTGCCTTCGGTATTTCTGCCATGGCTCAGACTCAGCCATCCCCGGCCCCTGGCCCTGGAGGAGCATCAGCAGCTCCCGCTAATCCTTCCCAGGCTGATCTTGAGGCCAGGCAGAAGGCATTGGTGGATAAAATCGAGTCTTTTGGCTGGACCCGCTCCGGCCAGGTGGCGCTGGGCAGCATGGCGCAGGTTTCCATCCCGCAGGGCTGGCGTTTCACCGGACCACAGGGAACACGTGATCTGCTGAAGATGTTCGACAATGTTCCTGGCACGAGTGAGCTGGGCATGTTGACCACGGAAGGACTCGGCCCCTGGGTCATTTTTGAGTTCGAGGAGTCTGGATACATCAAAGACGATGAGAAGGACAAGCTGGACGCCGATGCGCTGCTGAAAAACTTCCAGGAGGGTCAGGAGGCTGCGAATGTGGAGCGCAAGAGGATGGGGATCGGAACGCTGACTGTGGCAGGCTGGGCTGTGCCGCCTCGCTTCAACGACCAGACAAAGAATCTGGAGTGGGCGTTGAGAATCGTGAATGATGAAGGTGGGGAGTCGATCAACTACAACACAAGACTTCTCGGCCGACATGGAGTGATGGAGGTGGAGCTTGTCTGTGAGCCTGAGGAGATGGCGACGCTTTTGCCCCAGTATCAGTCGATCATGTCAGCCTTCCAATACACATCTGGCAATTCCTATGCGGAGTTTCGTGAAGGCGACAAAGTGGCCGAATATGGACTCACCGCCCTCATCGCAGGTGGTGGGGCTGTCGCAGCCGCTAAAATGGGTCTCTTTGCCAAACTCGGCGGCCTGCTGGCCAAGCTGGGCAAGGGCGTGATCGTCCTGGTCGTGGCAGTACTGGCGGGCATCAAAGCGCTCTTTTCGAAGCTCTTCGGGAACAAGGAATCTGTCTGATATCAGCAGCCATGACGGACGGTCAGTGGCTATTCGTTGTTTTCACTCTGCTCTATTTTGCAGAGTGTCTGCGGCTGGTGCCGGCAGGCACTTGGCTTTTCACTTCATCTGGCTCTCGCGGCTGGCTGAGAAGAGACTTTGCTCCACTGGACTTCGGCGGGCGCCATGCCCTCCTGCTGCCTGTGCTTCCGCTTCTGCCTGCGCACGCTTTTTTGATGCCGTGGCGGCTGCTGCCGAGTGAAGCCGGGCTGGAGGTGATGGATGAGAACGGGCAACCTCAAACATTGATCGCGTGGGCTGAACTAAAGCCGCTGGCTGTGGATGGGGTGCTGCGGCTTACTGAGCATCAACAGTTACGATTCAACCATACAGCGCTGGCCGAAAAGGCGGAAACGATGCTGCAGAAGTGGTGTATCATGAGTCCGGCGGCTAGGGAAAGTGACTTCGAGAAGATGGCTGCGGCCAGTCTGGATGAGAGTGTGCTGACGCAGCATATCTCCAATTCGGCGCGTCTCACCCATCACTTGCGCGGGCTTTCGGCGGGGATCTTCGTGTGCTGCTTCGGCGGCATCCCGGCAGTCTATCGTTGGTTTGGAGATGGCGTGGAGGTGATGTGGTCCGCTGGGGTGCTGCTGGTGCTAATGTGGGCTCAGGCGGTAATGTTCTGGCGTGTGGCAGGCTGCCAGCAGGAAGGCAGGGTGTCGCATCGCTTCTGGAAGACACTGGCCATGCTCTTTCTGCCACAGTTCGGACTTCGGTCCTCGGATCACGTGATGGATGCGCGGCCGCTGGAGGCGCACCCACTAGCAAGCTGGAGTTTTTTACCAGAGTCTGAACGTCTGAAACTGGCGCGGCGATGGTGGAAGACGATCTGCTATTCTTCGGCAGCCTCAGCCAGTCTTCAGTTGCGTGTGCTCCGGGCTTTTTGGAAGCATCACGGACTTGATGAATCCCAGCTTGAAGAAACCCCAGACCGTCAACTCGGCTCCTCTGCCTACTGCCCACGCTGCCATTCACAGTTTCGCGAGGCCAGCATGCTTTGCCAGGATTGCGGCAGCCTGCCGCTGAAACCTTTTTGACTTAGATGAGCCGTCGTGCGTTGCGGAGGCCATCGGCAGTGACCACAGCTTGATGCCGGGAGGCGACCTGGAAATCGACATGGTTCTGCCATTGCATGGGGCGCAAGGCGGCAAGGCCCTTGATCCTCATGCGGTATCCGCATTCGGCAATCTCCCAACCAAATTCACTATGCCGGTTACGATATTCCTGCCGATGCAGCCAGGCTCCGAATTCATCTTTCCGCCACACGGCGGGATCGTTTCCAGGGATGACCTGGGCGAGCTGCCAGACCTGCTCGACGACCTCGCGTGCGTAGGTGCCTGAGGACAAGGGTTCTTCGGGAAGACGAGCGGACATGTTTCACACAGTGCTCACCGCTCCATGACCCAGGCGGAGACACATCCGTCGTGCGCCTGCCTGGCAGTCGCGGCGAAGTCAGCGAGGTAGCCACGCTGATAGGTCGGCTTTGGCCAGGAAGTGGGCCGAGAATCCAGATCGGCGTGGACCTGAACGATGCCAGCCAACAGGTCAAACTCGATCTCGTCACCGTCCTGAACGGCGGCGATGGGGCCTCCGACGACAGCTTCAGGGGAGCAATGAATGCCCATGACGCCATGGGAAACACCCGAGACACGGCCATCGGAAAGGAAGGCGACCTTGCCATCAAGTTCTGGGACGGCAAGTGCAGCGCTGGCAACAAGGAGTTCAGGCATTCCGGCAGCGATGGGGCCGACACCGCGCAGGACAACGACATGCCCAGGCTGGATGCGACCTTGGGAGGCGGCATTGGAGACTTCTTTGACACTGGTGAAACAGATGGCGCGTCCGCTGAATTTCGGATCGGAACGGGAGGAGACTTTGAAGACCATGCCATGCGGGGCGAGATTCCCGAAGCAGATCTGAAGATCTGCATAGGCTTTAAATGGCTGGCCGAGGGGGGCGATAAGGTCTTGGTTCTCCGGCAAATCAGGACAGTGGGCGACGTTTTCAGCCATCGTCCTGCCTGTAACTGTGACGCAGGAACCATCTAGCACACCTGCTTTGATCAAATGGCGCAGAAGCATCGCCGTACCACCGATGCGGTGGAGATCTGCCATTGTGCCTTTGCCACGTGGAGCGAAATTGCAATAGACGGGTGTGCGGCGGCAAATGGCCTGAACATCACGCAGGGTAAATTCGACTCCCGCCTCATGGGCGAGGGCAAGAATATGCAGGACGCCGTTTGTTGAGCCCCCCATGGCTGCGATGGCTGCCATGGCATTCGCGATTGCGGCCTTGGTCAGTATATCGCGCGGACGTAGGTTTAGCTCCAGGAGGCGGAGCATGGCGGCTCCGACACGCTGGCAATCGGTAGTTTTGGCTGCATCGACAGCGGGGATGGAAGACGTGTCCGGCAGGCTGAGACCCATGGCCTCAAGGGCGACCCCCCAGGTATTGAAGGAAGCAGCGATTCCGCAACCACCTGCTCCAGGGCAGGCATGGCGAATGATGGTTTCAGACTCTTCTATGCTGATAGTACCGCTGTTCGCCTTAGCTTGGGAATCATAAGCATCTAGAATGGTCAATGAGCGCCCTTGATGGCAGCCGGGAAGAATGCTGCCGCCATTCACGATCAGGCCAGGGCAGTTCATGCGCGCCAATGCCATGGCAAAGGCCGGACCGTTTTTGTCGCAATGATGAAGGCCAATCATGCCATCGTAGCGATGGGCGCTGCACACCATCTCGGCTCCGTTTGCCATAAGGTTGCGGGAAACAAGAGAGGATGCGCCACCCTCGTGGCCTTGAGTGATATTGTCACTCACGGGGCTGACGCCGAAGGGAAAGGCGATCAAGTCAGACTCGGCGCAACTCTGCTGAAGCGCTTTGGCAAGTTCGTGGGCGCGGAGATTGCAGAGGTTCCCATCTAGCAAAGGTGTGGCGATGAAGATCTGGGGCTTGTCGAAGTCAGCCTCAGTAAAACCAAGCCCCCAATAGAAGGCTTTGACGCCTCGCTGCCAGCCGTGAGTGAGGGAAGCGGAGTTCCAGTTGAGATCGTGGGACATGGGTTAGTTGGGTAAATGCCGTCCAATTTAAAAGCGGGATCAAGCCACCACAAAATAAAAACTCCCGACCAGGAGCACTGGTCGGGAGCAGGAATGAAGGAGTCAGATCAGACCCCGACAAATTAGAAGGTGACGCCGAGTTTCACACCACCGAAGATTTCGCTGTCCTGGGTGTTGTTGGAGTGACGGGTGTCGAGGGAGATGTTGTAAGCGATGTACGGGGTGAGCGTAGCAGTCTTGGTCAACTTGATTGGAGCGGACAGGGAAGGAATCACGTGGGTGAAACCGCTCTGGTTGCTCACACCAACGATGGTGTAATAGTTGGTGAAGCCGTAGCCAGCCTTGACAGCCGGGACGAGGCTCAACCAGGAATTGATCTCGATTGGCATATCAGCGCCGATTTCAGCGTAAGAAGCACCGATGGTGAAGTCATAGTAGAAACCACCATAGAGGTTCACAGGGCCAACTGAGGAGGCGACGGTAAGGCCGACTTCTTCAGCACCCATGATGTTGAGCTCGTCCTGGCCGATGCCAGCAGCGTTGCCGCCGCCAAAGTTCGTGCCAGAGAAGGTGTCGAAGAACTCATAATGTGTGTAAACCAGACCGAACTTGGCGAAGCCAGCGTCATAAGTCAGGGAAGCGGACAGGTCGAGTTCAGAGTAGTCGAAATCACCGATGCCATTCGGACCAGCGTTGCCTGGGCCGGTTGTGGTTTCCACGGTGGTGGTGTAAAGAGCACCGAAACCGAGGGAGAGTTGCTCAGTGAGAGGAATGCTCATGTTGAAGCCAGTCCAAACGGTATTATCAGCGAACCAGAGGCCGCGGAAATAATAACGGGTGTCGTAGCCAACTTCCAGAGTTGCACCAAGGGTGTCGAAGAGAGCACCGGGTTCCTCTGGGGGAGCCACGACGGGTTCTTTGCCGCTGGTGCCGGCGAACGCGTTCATGCTAGCGCAAGCTGCGAGAACGAGAGCCGACTTCGTGATGACGGAGGTCATGCTTTTCATGTGTATTTTGGTCGATGTGTAGTTTGTTGATGTGGATGGAGGTTGGTCCGGGAGACCTCCCACCGTATTTTTCAATTAAAGCACTCGTTGTGCCATTGCCAAGCATCTTTTTCTGAAAATTATTGAGTTGTTCACATTTCATTGGAGTGAACCGAACTCAAAATCACCATTCAAAAACGCGTTTTTTCTTTCGGACACAGCGTGAATGGAGGCCAATTTCCGATTTCATGGTCTGGAAAACTCCCTATCAAGGGCCTCCAGATATTTGGAAATGGGATCCTGCCTGGGCGGAATTTCTTTCCTGATGGTTTCAGGCAGCATCAAGTAGTCATGAAACGTGCCGGACATGGCGGGCAGGCTATTCGCTTCATGGAGGTCTAGCTGATCGCGGATGGCTTTGCTTTGATCCAGTGCGACTTGGATTTGCTGACGTAGCTTCTTGAGCCGTTCATCTACATTTTTGGCTTTTCCTTCCGAGATGCCTGCGACGATGGTGACGTACTCGGCAACAATCGGACGAAAAAGCACGGCGCTGCGCTGCTGCAGAGCATTAAGCGCGAGGAGGCTGCGCTGGAGAATCTCCTGTCGATCAGGCCTTTTCATGATGGCTGCGTAGTCTTCGATGGGGACAGCCGCTGCCATTAGAGGCTCAGCAGGAGGATTTTGAGGTTTTGTGGCGGGCTTGGGCGCAGGCTCCATTTTGACAGTTTGCTCAGCGGGGCGCATCGTGGGCGGCTCCTGATTTTTTGCGGATTCTGTCTGCCTGGGTTTTTCCTCAGGCTTTGGAGGAGTTGCTTTCTGCTCGCCTGCCCCCTTGGCGGCAGTCGTTTTCTTTTCCTCCGTGGGTTTAGGTTCTGACGGCGTTGTTTTGGCAGTCTCAGCCTTCTCCTCGCTCATGGCTTTGGCAGCATCAGCCGGTGGGGCTTCATCTGTCTTGGGCATGAGTTCGGCAGGCTTGTTCTCGTCATCGGTTTTCTTGCCTGAACCAAACAAGGATTTGAGACTGAGCGGCTCTCGTTTGGCCTTTTCAACTTTGGGCGGACTTTTTTCGTCCGGCATGGGAGTTGGTGCCATTTCAGGGCCCCCCTCTTTTTCTTCTACTGAGGGTTTGGGCTTTTCGGGCTCGGCAGGCAGGCTCGGCTGAGGCTTATCAGCAGACTTTTCTTTTGTGCTGTCTAAAGTTGCCGTATTTTGAGGTTTGTTCTCCGACTTGGAATTTGATTCCACTGCTTTTTTAGCTTCGGTAGGTTTGGGCTCCTCTGCGGCTTCGGTCTTCTTTTCGGGCTTTTTGTCACCACCAAAGATTCCGAAGAGTTTCTTCTTTTTTTTCGGTGCATCTTCAGTGACTGCTTCCTGATAAATAACGGCAATCAGGGGACGTCCAGTTTCGGGGAGCCAACGATTCAGCTCAACATAGGCAGATTTGGCAGGCACGAGGCTCGCCGATTCCAAGGCTTTTTCGATTTCTGGCGCGGGTGTTAATGAGGCGGGTTCCGCAGATTCCGGTGACTTTTCACGACGGAACCAGTTTAGTGGATTCAATACACTAGGCTTCTTTTCGGTGGGCTCTTTTTCAGGTTCTGGCTTTAATGGTGACGCCTCCTTTGTTTCATCGGAGTTTGCTGGTTTTATCGCCGACTTTGCAGGGCTGGCAGGGTTGCCGCCGCCGAACCAGCGATTGAAGAAAGGCTTGCGTTCATCTGCGGTGGGAATCTGAGCCTGCTCTGCAGCCTGTGGCTCGGGTAATTCCACTGGAGCTGCTGCTGCAACGATGGCTTCGGGTGCTTTTGCTTCTTCCTCTGCCCGGGTTCGGGCTTCCTCGCGTGCCGCATCTTCGATGGCAGCCTCGATCACGGCCTCGTCGGCAGCAGATTTACGCCGAGAAAAAGGGTTCAGACGGCTGAAGAAAGAACGCTTTTTTTCCTCAGCGGAATCAGTTTCCCCGGGGGTGGCTTCAGTCACCGTGGGAACTGTGATTTCAGCGGTACGCGGGGCTGCGGCCCTTACCGTGGCATGCGGTGGGGTAATGCGTGTAACGACAGGCCGCGGCCGGGGTATCTCGCTGGCCTTGGCTTGGTAGCGGAAGGTGAGGGCATCTTCGAGGGCTTTGACAGTCTCCTGCGGGGAAAGCGGCTCTGAGGCAGTAGGTCGGGAGAGGCTGGCTAGCTGAAGCGCCCACCATTTATTCAGGCTGGCGGGACTCGTGGCAAAGCTGGGGAATGCTTGATCCAGCAGCACTCGCTCCGGCCGTGCGTCACTGGCGAGGCTGGCCAGGAAGCGATTGAGGCGGGCTCCACCCTCGGGTTGATCGAGCAGCGCCAGAACAAGGGCGCAGCAGGAGGTCTGGTAAATGGTCTTCGACAGGGCGTCCATCTGCATGGGGGAGGCTTCGATAATCTCCTCAATGCCGAAAATTCGGCCGGATTTAAAAATGGCGGCGAAAAGAGCGCTCGGACGGACTTGTTTCCGGTAGTCGAGGGCTTCCAAAACGCCTGTGAAAACCCAGTCAGGAAGCAGAGATGTGCGGCTTTCAGGGACTTTCGTCTGCTGACGCAGGATCCGCTCGTAAAGCAAAGTGCGGATGAGTTCGGAGCGGAAATCCGCCGGACGCAGGTCAGGACGCAGATTGACGGTGACCTGGAGGTGGAAGCCCGCCTGCTCGATCTGGGAAAGGGTCATAAATACCGTCTTCTCAGCCTTGCGTGCAGCTTCTCCAGAATTCAGCAAAACGACGATCGGCAGCACCCAGGGCTGTTGATCCTTGATGAGCCTGCGCAGTTCCTCATGGATCTCCTCACAGCGGCTTGAAAAGGCGCTGCGCAGAGGCAGGTCGTTTCCATGCACGATAAACTGGCCGGAGTGGCTGGTGGATGGCAGCGCCTTGTTAGAGGTCAGCGGGGTTGTGGGAACTGGCGTGGCAGCAGGTGTGAGATCGGGGATGCGGCTTGGCGAGGCTGCGGGAGCCGCCTGCAACTGGCCAGGCAAAGGCGGTGCCACGGGTGTTGCGGAAGTTGTCGCCTCAGCAGGCGGAACTGACGGCTGCTGGGCAGGGGCGAGACCGCATGGCAGGGCTAAACAGAGGAGGACGAAGCGGTTGGACATGGCTCGGACAGGGCGGGTAATCAGACTGGAAAAAAGTATATCAGGGGAAACGCGGATCGAGCACAAGCTTGCCCTGGGCGATGCGCACCTCGTTCATTTGGAAAAGGGCCTGGATCTCTTCATGCAGAGTCTGACTCAGGCTTTTCAAGGCGGGCGAAAGGGGGCGAAGCAGGCCGCGTGGCACACGCAGATGGCCATAGGCACCGCCCGTCACTTCCACGCGAAAAACCTTTTCAAGCCGCGACACCGTCAGATCCACAGTGGCAGTGCTGCGATGCCCGCGCATGTCCCATACGAGTGTTAACTGTGCCAGATCAGGCAGCAGAGCCACATGCAGCCGCTCAAACTTCACCCAGCGCTCCAGGCTGACATCCGTCCTGGCTGAAAGCACTCGCTCGAGATGGCGGTTGACTTCCCCCTCGCTGATCTCCACGAGGCCGGAGCCTTTGATCACTGCCTGCTTCAGCCCATCCACGAGATCGCGCGGCTTCGCATTCCCCTTCTGCTCCTGCGGTGGCTGGATCGTGGCAGGACGATGCGCCACCCAGGCCGCGCCGGTCAGGGCGCCGAGCGTCACCGTCAGCAATAAATGGAAAAGAAACCTCACAGGCACTGATCATGCACCACAGAGGGCACGGGCGGCAAGTCTTATGCTTCATCCCCGCTCACAGCGAGATTTACAGCCAGTCCGTCTGTTCGGCAGACACCATCTTCGTTTCTTTGATGAGGCGAACTCCTCACGGCGGGCTCAGTGAGGGTGGCGGAGTAGGTCTGCGAATAAGGCGTGTTGCCGCGCGGGTATTGCTTCGCGGTGATGCGGTTGTCGCCCTGGTAAGTGAAGGTGCAGATGCCGGAAAGCGGATCGGTGATGGAACGCAGAGTGACGTACGGCGTGGCAGTGCTGCTGGGATTGTCGGCCGGATCGTTCTCATATTGAAACGTCCATGCGCGACCGGTGTGATCGGTGACGCTGGTGAGCATCTTCACCTAACCGTACCGATTCCGAATCGGAAAGGGTCCTCTGGATCAAGCATCAAGATCGATTCTGCCGTGATGAAGGCTTGCCCGGTGATGGTGGGAATGATTCCTCTTTCACCGGCTTCATAGCTTCCCTCAAACACGCTGCCGAGGATGCTCTCCTGCCGCCACACCTCGCCGGGAGCGAGTTTCCCATCGGCGGCGAGGCAGGCGAGCTTCGCGCTGGTGCCGGTGCCGCACGGAGAGCGGTCGTATTCGCCACCAGGACACAAAACGAAGTTCCGGCTGTGATTCGCGGCATCGTGCGGCGGCGCGAAAAGCTCGACATGATCGACCTCTGGGTATCCAGCGGCCCGTACGGCTTCACGCATCGCCAAACTGGCCTGCGTGAGCTGCGGGACATTTTGCAGCGTGAGATCAAGCCCGTGATCCGCGACGAGGAAGAACCAGTTCCCCCCCCACGCGACATCCCCAGTGGCTCCGCCAGCTTTTACGGCCTTTGCTTTGCGATACGAGGCAACGTTGCGGATACTGACACGGTCGTCCTCGTGCAAAGTCGCGGTGATGACTCCCACGGGTGTCTCCACGCGATGCTCGCCTGCTGTGATGCGCCCGAGATGCTTCAGCGTTGCGATGAGGCCGATCATCCCATGCCCGCACATGCCCAGCAGGCCCACGTTGTTGAAGAAGATGACGCCCGCCGCGCAGGACGCGTCTTTCGGCTCCACGAGCAACGCTCCGACGATGACCTCATGCCCGCGCGGCTCGCAAATGATCGCACGGCGGTAGGTTTCGAGCTCATTCGCTGTCACCCCGCCGCGCACGACTCGCGTAGGCTCTCCACCAGTGTGGGAGTCGATGATGGGGATGCTTTTCATCATGAACGATGCGGCCGGGGGCGGCCCACATCTTGGCTGATTCCCGCTGCATGAGGCGCGATTTCACTCAAATCATCACCACGCCGGAGCGCTTGCCAGCTGGGCGCTTTTGATGCTGCCGACTTGCATGAGGCTGAAGACCCACCCCTGCATTGGATCCTGAGTTTGTCGGCTCAACGCCCCTGGCAGGGTCTGGACGTGGTCGCTGCAAAGCTGTTTATTTGTGTCGGCTTCACCTGATGGTTCTGACGATCCAGCAATCGCTAGCCTCGCCCGCGCTGCCTGCCGAGAGGGGAAAAACACCTTGCCGCAAGGTGCAAAGCGTGTTCTCTCAAGATCCAATTTCACCCCCCACAACCACCGCAATCATGAGCGAGAGACGCATCGTCATCACAGGCATCGGAGTCGTTTCCCCCCTTGGGAACAACAAGGATGACTTCTGGAAAAACCTCATCGCCGGCAAGAGCGGCATCCGTCGCATCCAGAGCATGGACACGGAGAAGTACGAGTGCAAAATCGCCGGGGAGGTGGTGGATTTCGATCCGACGCCTTTCTTCAACAATCACAAGGAAGCCCGCCGCGCCGACCGCTTCTTCCAGCTCGGCATGGCCGCCTCGAAGATGGCCGTGAAGGACAGCGGACTGAACCCCGACAGCCTCGATCCCTGGCGCGTCGGCGTCATGGTCGGCTCCGGCATCGGCGGTCTTAGCACCATCGAGACCCAGTATGAGATCCTTTTGAACAAGGGCCCGAACCGCGTCTCCCCCTTCCTGATCCCGATGATGATCACGAACATCGCCTCCGGGATGATCGCCACGGAGTACGGCTTCATGGGCCCGAACATGTGCATTACCACCGCCTGTGCGACCTCGAACAACAACATCGGCGAGGCCTGGCGCATCATGAAGTTTGGCGACGCCGATGTGATGATCGCCGGTGGTGCTGAGGCGAGCATCCGCCCCTGCGGCCTGTCCGGTTTCGGCAATATGAAGGCGCTCTCAATGCGCAACGATGAGCCTGAGCGTGCTTCCCGCCCCTGGGACACGGGCCGCGATGGCTTCGTCATGGGCGAAGGCGCAGGCGTTGTCGTCCTCGAAGAATATGAGCACGCGAAGAAGCGCGGTGCCACGATCTATGCTGAGCTGGCTGGTTACGGCGTCACCGCTGATGCCTATCACCTCACCGCTCCGCATCCCGATGGCCTCGGTGCTGCGAAGTGCATGGAGATGGCCCTGCGTCACGCGAAGATGAACGCCAACGAGGTCAGCTATGTGAACGCACACGCCACCTCCACTCCGGTGGGCGATC
>CAYMHJ010000005.1:14393-48551 GCA_964390165.1 uncultured Prosthecobacter sp.
TGCGAACTGCGCGCCATCAAGCGCACCTTCGGCGAATACGCACAGAAGGGTCTGCTCGTCTCCGGCACGAAGTCCATGACCGGCCATCTCCTCGGTGCCGCCGGTGGCATTGAAATCGCGGCCAGCATCCTCGCCATCCGCGATCAAATCGTTCCGCCGACCATCAACGTCGAGAACCTCGATCCCGAGGTCGATGTGGACATCGTCGCCAACACCGCCCGTCCGGCCAATGTGACCTCAGCCCTGAGCAACAGCTTCGGCTTCGGCGGACACAACTCGTCCGTCCTGGTGAAGAAACTGGTGGACTGATCGGAGGTTTCCCTCCGATCATCAGAGTCGGCTAATCAGAATACAGGCTTCGTGTAGCCCAGATAGCCCATCACTGTAGCGGTGATGATGGCCAGGATAACCACGAGCGGCGCGGCAATGACGCGCCGACGTGCCAGCACTGGCAGGAAGCCGAGGACGAGCCAGAGGGCGAGCTTGATGTAAACCCAGGTGGGCATTGACTTGAAGATGCCCAGCTTGGCAAGAAGGCCGAAACCTGAAACAAGACTGATCAGCAACCCGGTGCCATGCCATTTCATGGCGCTGCGTGCTGAGTCGGAGGAGAGCAGGGCTCCGAAGCCGACGAAGACAAAGATAAGGCCGACGATGTGGGCGATGTGATAGAACTGGATGGAAAGCATGGTGGCTTGGATGTAGCCACTCTACGCCTCCGCTACAAGCACCGATTCAGAAACCCAGCGGGCGTAGGTCTCTGCCACCTGCTCAGGTCGGAGGGCGATGATCTCAGGCACCTCGTAGGGGTGCAGCTCGCGCAGGCGGGATTCGAGAGCGGGTAAGGCGGAGGTGGTGGTCTTGAAGACCGCCAGCACCTCGGCGCTCGTTTCCACTGCACCCTGCCAGCGGTAGATCGACTCCACGCCGGGGATGAGATTCACACAGGCGGCGAGCCTGGCTTCGACGAGTGCACGTCCGATCTCGCGTGCCTGATCCACATCAGGAAAGGTGCAGAGGATCAGGCGGATATCCGACATGATCGTTCGGGGGAATTTTATCGGTCGAACTTCTTGATGACGGCACGCTTGCGCAGGCCCTCCATCCATTGGTCGAGCGTCCCCTTGGATTTTTCCGAGGAGATGGAGCGCTCGATCTCTGTGCGCACCTCATTCAGGCTTTTGGCGGTGCCATGCTTGATGGCTTCGCAGGCGATGATGATGTACACGCCCTCTTCTTCGAGCACGCTGCTGACTCCGCCCTGCTTCAGGCTGAAGGCCACGCTGGCGATCGAGGGCTTCATCTGGTCACGCGCCACCCAGTCGTCTTCATACAGGCTGTCTGGGGAGTAAGCCTTCGCAGTGGCGGCAAAGTCCGCTCCGCCAACGACCTTGCGGCGCAACTCCTCGGCGATCTTGCGCTGGCCTTCGGGGGAAGTCCCGGCATCACCACTGTATTTCGGGATCACGATGCGGCTGATTTTGATCATTCCACCCTCGCGCCATTGGTCGATGTGTTTGTGATAGTATGCCTCGATCTCTTTGGGCGTAGCAGGAGCCTGCTGAGAGGCTTGCTTTCCGCGCATGGCGGAGACGATCATCATCTTCTCGCGCAGCTCACGGAACTTTTTCAGGGTCATGCCGTTTTGGGCGAGTTCCTTGACGAAGGCGTCGCGGTTGCCCTTGTAGCTCTCGCGGATGATCGAGTTGATATCGTCATCGATGTATTGGGCCTTCATGGTGGCTCCCAGACGTTTGAATTCACTGAGCACAAGCTCACGGTCGATGAGGCTGTCGAGCGCGGTGGCGCGGAGGTTGGCCAGTTCGCGCTGTAGGGTCGAGGGATCGTTCTGGAACTGGAAACGCAGCATCTGTTCCTGGGCGGTGACGGCGTCGCGAACCTCCGAGCGGGTGATGACCAGACCATTGACGACGGCGGCAATGCCGTTGGTGGACGACTGGGCGAGCACTCCGGTCAAGGAGATCAAAGTCAGCAGGGGAACCAACAGGAAACGGGGCGGGGTCGTCATGGCGTTCAAAGGCCTATCGTTAGCCATCCGCCGGAGGCCAAGCAAGGAGTAAAACGACCTGCTTGGCGATCTTGGGCAGGGCCTGCGCATGCGCATTATGGAAACTGGGATTGCCGATCTGGCTTCGAGACTGAACATCTGTCACATTCGACCGGCAGGCGAAATCATGCGGCAGGGCTGCCTGCGCTCGAACAGAGATTGAATCATCCATTCCTCACCGCCCGACGATACTCGCCTGGCGTGAGGCCGGTGGCGGAGCGGAACTGACGGCTAAAGGCGGCCTGATCGTAGAAGCCGCAGTCGAAGGCGATGGAGGAGAGGGATTCATCGCTGGTGCGCAGGGCCTGGGCGGCAGCTTCGATGCGCGATTTCGTGAGAAGCTGACGCGGGGTGAGGCCGGTGATGACTCTGACTCGGCGCTGAAACTGACTCCATGAGAGGCCGGACTGCTGCGCGAGTTTCTCGATGCGCAGCGGCTGGGCGCAGTCGCGGTGCAACTTTTCGAGGATACCGGCGAGAGCGCCCAGATCTCGCCCCTGCGCGGCGGGAGTGCCCAGATCACGGGAGGTGCTGGCGAGAGCGATGATCTCGCCTTTCGCGGACTTCACAGGAACCTTTTGGGAGACAAACCAGTCCACGCCGCCACTCGGCTGAGTGATCATTTCCAGCCGATCCCTGACGCTGACGCCTTTGGAGAACACTTCGTCGTCCTGCTGTTCGTAGCCGGCGGCGAGGATGGCGGGAAAGACATCGCGTGCGGTTCGTCCGATGAGTTCATCACGGTGACGGAGCCCGGCACGCCTGATGAATGCCTCGTTGGCCGCGACGTAGCGGCGCGAACGATCTTTGACTAGAAACAGCACGTCGCCAATCGAATCGAACAGCGTCTCCGTGGCCTCCAGGCCGGATGCGCTGGCGAGGATGGAGTCTCGGAGAGAACGTGAGGCGTTGGGGAGTGCAGGCATGGCGGATGAGTCAGATCGGTTCAATCTTGGCGAAGAATGAATAATCGCTTCATTTGTATTTTTTCGGCATGAGGTGAAAGGAATATCGCCACGACGCGCGGAGGAACTTGTCGGAGGCTGTTGCCATGACAACATCATCAGTTCCAGCATCACTTCCGTCGGCTGAAAACCTCGCCAGTGGAGTGATGAATGATCCGTTCGCTGACCGCGTCGCCGTACGGGCGGAGCAGTTGCTCAAGGCTGCCTTGAGTCAGCAAACCCGCTCGGAACATGCCGAAGCGGAGAAGCTGGGCAGGCTCATGGATGACCCGATGGGCAAGGCGTTCACCTTCGCGATGGTGGACGAGGTGTTCCGCAGTCACGAAGCACCTGTCTCGGCCAAACGCTGGCGTGGTTTGATCTCGGAGTTTGGCATTCCTGGATATCCGCCGCTGCTGGATCGCCTGCTGATGCGGGCTGGAGCGCTCGGCAGCCTGATCTTACCGGGCGTCGTCATGAAGGCTGTGGCTGAGCGGATGAGGGCGGACAGTGCTCGGGTGATCCTGCCCGGTGAAGAGGAACCACTGCGCCGTTATTTGACCACACGCGCACATGAGGGCTTTCGCATCAACCTGAATCATCTCGGTGAGGCGGTGCTCGGCGAGGAGGAGGCAAAGAAACGTCTCGAAGCCGTGCTGGGACATCTGGCAGACCCGGCGGTGAACTACACCTCGGTGAAGATTTCGGCCATCTTCAGCCAGATCAATCTCATCGCCTGGGATGACACGTTGAATGCGATCATGACACGTTTGCGACTGCTGTATCGCACAGCCGCGAAAGGTGGGAAATTTGTAAATCTCGACATGGAGGAGTATCGCGATCTGGCACTCACGATTGCTGCGTTTCGGGGTGTGCTGAATGAGCCTGAGTTTCAGTCGATGTCTGCGGGCATCGTGCTTCAGGCGTATCTTCCAGACTCCTGTGCTGCCCAGCATGAGTTGACAGAATGGGCAAAGCGTCGTGTGGCTGTGGGTGGTGCGCCCATCAAGATTCGACTCGTGAAAGGCGCGAACCTCGCGATGGAAACGGTGGAGGCGGAGATGCACGGCTGGCATCCAGCGCCCTATGGATCAAAGGCCGAGACCGATGCCAATTTCCGCCGCCTGCTGGAGTATGGATGTCAGCCGGAGAGCACAAAAGCGGTTCGGCTAGGCGTGGCGAGTCACAATCTCTTCGATGTGGCGCTCGCGTTGACGCTCCGTGAGCATCATGGGGTCGAAAAGCTCGTGGAGATCGAGATGCTCGAAGGCATGGCGAACCATCAGGCTCGTGCGGTTCGCGATGAGGCGGGCAGCCTTCTGCTCTATGCGCCTGCGGTGCGCCGTGATGATTTCCTGAGTGCGATGGCCTATCTGGTCCGTCGTCTCGATGAGAACACCTCTCCCGAAAACTTCCTGCGCGATATGTTTGCCATGCGACCCGGCTCAGCGGAGTGGCACCGTCAGCGTGCCCGCTTTGTTCATGGGTGGCATGACCGGCACAAAGTCTCCCAAGAGTCCCGCCGTCAAAATCTTCCGCCACATCCGAGCTATCCGTCAGGTTTCATAAACGCTTCCGACACGGACTGGACACGGCCCAACTGCCGCACTGCTCTGATGGTGGCCATTCGCACTTGGAAGTCCGAATCACTGCCAGCTTTGCCAGAATTGGAGTCGATGCTGAGCACTGCGATGAATGCACAGCCAGCATGGGAAGCGCTCGCAATCAAAGGACGCGCCAAGATCATCAATCGAGTCGCCGAGGTGATGAGCGCACAGCGATTCGAGGCGCTGGCCTGCCTGCAAGCGGATGGGAAAAAGGCCATCGGCGATGCAGACGGAGAGGTATCTGAGGCAATCGACTTTGCCCGCTACTATGCCCGAACGGCTCAGGCTCCGGCGGGCGTGAAGGCAGAAGCAGTCAGTGTGGTCGCGGTTGTTTCGCCTTGGAACTTCCCGTATGCGATTCCGACGGGCGGAGTGCTGGCGGCCTTGATGGCGGGCAATAGCGTCATCTTGAAGCCGGCGCGCTCCACATCGCAGATTGCGTGGCTGCTCGCTCGACAACTTTGGGAAGCCGGTGTGCCGCGCGAGGTGCTGCATTTCTTTCCCTGCGATGGCCAGACAGGACGTGCGATGCTCACGGACCCGCGCATTGCCAGTGCGATCCTCACGGGTGGATACGAGACTGCCCGCATGTTTCAGAGCTGGCGTCCTTCACTACACCTCTTTGCCGAGACGAGTGGCAAGAACGCCCTGATCATCACGGCGCAGGCGGACCGTGAGCTCGCGATCAAAGACCTCGTGCGCTCCGCTTTTGGTCACTCGGGTCAGAAGTGTAGCGCCGCGAGTCTCGCCATCCTCGAAGCGGAGGTGTATGACGATCCGGTCTTCCGCCGCCAGCTTCGCGATGCCGCCGCCAGTTTGCCTGCAGGTGCTGCCAGTGATTTGCGTAGCATCGTCACGCCGCTCGTTGTGGAGCCCGGCAGCGATCTTCATCGTGCGCTAACCACGCTGGATGAGGGTGAAGCCTGGCTCCTCGAACCGAAACAGCTCGGCGATGATCCCTGCGCATGGACACCGGGCATCAAGCTCGGCGTGAAGCCCGGGTCATGGTTCCACCTGACAGAGTGCTTTGGTCCTGTGCTCGGACTAATGCGGGCTGACTCGCTTGCTCAGGCGACTGAGTGGCAAAACGCGACTGACTTCGGCCTCACCGCGGGTCTGCACTCGCTCGATCCCGAAGAAGTGTGCTGGTGGCGGGATCGTGTTCAGGCGGGCAATCTTTACATCAACCGCCCCATCACAGGAGCCATCGTTCAGCGTCAGCCCTTCGGTGGTTGGAAGAAGTCCTGCATCGGCCCCGGTGCCAAGGCTGGCGGCCCGAACTATGTGCTTAGCTTCACTCAGCTTAGCGATCTCGATCCAAACCAGGACAATGATTATCGCCAAGCATGGGCGGATCACTTTGCCATCGAACATGATCCTTCAGCGATGAGATGCGAGTCGAATGTGTTTCGGTATCGACCTTCGCATGGGGTGATTCTGAGATTGGACAGGCAGAACGAACAAGTCATCGCACGAGCCAAACTAGCCGCAGAGGTCACAGGAGTGCCGCTGACCATCAGCCTGCGTGATGAGGAGAATGATGCGCAATTCATCGCGCGGCTGTCCGCTTTGGCTGAGTCTGCCGAGTTCATCCGCACAATCACTCCACCAGGTGATGAGGTTCTCCAAGCCGCGCATGACATTGGCCTGAACTGGATCAATGCGCCGCTGCTCGCCAACGGCCGCATCGAACTCACGCGCTGGATGCGGGAACAAAGCGTCAGTGAAACCCGCCATCGCTACGGCCAGATCCCAGACAGCGGAATGCCCCGCCGCCGTGGTTGATGCCTTCCTCGTGCTCCCTTACACATCCCATGCCAAAATCGTGAGAGCTCTATTTACCCACCTCCTTTTGTTCGTCTGCGCCACCGTCGCGCGGGCCGAATCACCTGCATCGAAATCATCGGGCGAGCCACAGGTCGTCTATGATCAGGCTTCGCCCGAAATCTTTCCGAAAAGCTGGCGAACACCGAAGGTGAATGCCAAGGCGGAGCCGCTGGTGGAGACGGAACTGGAACGATGCCGCAAGATCGTGGGCCGGGCGCTCAGCAAATATCCCGCAGACATGCTGAAGGCGACGCTGAAGAATCTCTACTGCCTGGGGAGTCTCGAATACAGCGGCGCGGTCACAGGCGGCACGCGGTCGAGAAGCGCGATCTATGTCGTCTGCAAGCCGACCTATGCATCGACCGATGTCGAGCGCATCATTCACGCCGAGTATTCGAGCGTTCTGTTTCAAAAGTTCCCGCAGCATTTCGATGCGGATGCCTGGAACGCGATCAACCCGGCGGACTTCAGTTACCTTGGTGGCGGCGTGCAGGCGGTGAAGAGCGGGCAGGCATCGCGCCGCTCCGATCAGGCCATGCGTGAACAAGGTTTCCTCCAGGAGTATGCAAAGGCGAGCATCGAGGAAGACTTCAACTGTCATGCCGCCGCGCTCTTCATGGGCGATACACAATATTGGGAGGCAGTAGAGAAGCATCCGAAGCTGAAAGCCAAGTCTGACCTTCTGGTTGAATTCTATGCCAAAGTTCATGCCGATCTCACAAGAGCGCACTTTCAGACGTTGCGGACTAATGAAGCCAAAGCCGCGGCAGAAGCGGTCAAGCTTACTTTAAAACGCATCTTCACGGACAAGGACTTCGAGGAGGAGAAGCTGGGCACGATCCGCTGGAGCAAGCGCACAGGGCACTACTTCGCCCTCGAAGCACCGCGTGATGGGAAACTGGGCAAAGACCTGGTGAAGAACGATGCTGCCACGGGCGAGAAGATCGTGATCGTCACAGCACAAGCTTTGACACCCCAAGGCGAGAAGATGCCGCTGAGCATCGACAGCTACGAGTTTTCGGCTGACGAAGCCCAAGTGCTCCTGTTCACAAACACCAAGAAGGTCTGGCGGAAGAACACGCGCGGCGACTACTGGGTGCTTGATGTGGCGACGAAGAAGCTGCGCAAACTGGGCACTGATGCCGCGCCATCGACAATGATGTTTGCCAAGTTCTCGCCGGATGGCACCCGCGTGGCTTACGTGCGGAAGAACAACCTCTATGTACAGAGTCTCGTGGACCTCAAAGTGACCGCGCTGACCCTGGATGGCTCCGACACGATCATCAACGGAACCTCCGACTGGGTGAATGAAGAAGAGTTGGGACTTCGCGATGCTTTCCGCTGGAGTCCTGATGGTCTGAGCATTCTGTTTTGGCAGTTCGACACGAAAGGCGTGAAGCGATTCTCGATGCTGAACCAGGCCGACAGCAAGACGCAACGCTTCACCACCTTTCCCTATCCGACCGCAGGTGAAAAGAACTCCGCCACACGTCTCGGCGTGATAGGTTCCAGCGGCGGTGAGGTGCGCTGGCTGGAGATCCCCGGTGATCCGCGCGAACATTATCTGCCGAAGGCGGAATGGACACCTGATGGCCGTTCCGTGATCGTGCAGCAGTTCAATCGCCTGCAAAACACTCTGAAGGTGCTGCTGGCAGATCCTGTCACGGGAAAGACGAAGCTCGTGCTCACAGAAACGGACAAAGCCTGGGTGGAGAACAAAAACGAGATCGTCTGGATCAACGATGAAATGCTCTGGTTGAGCGAGCGAAGCGGCTGGCGTCATGCCTATCGCGTGAGCCTCGATGGTGCCGTGAAACCGATCACGAAAGATGAGTTTGATGTGATCGAGATCGCAAAGCTTGATGCCAAGGGTGGCTCTCTTTACTTCATCGCGTCACCAAACAATGCCACGCAACGCTACCTGTATCGGGTCGGTCTTGATGGTGGCAAAGTGTTGCGGCTTTCACCGGCCAATCAGCCCGGCACGCACAGCTATGACATCTCGGAAGATGCCAAGTGGGCCGTGCATACCTACTCCAGCATGACCACACCACCAGTGATCCAGCTCGTGTCCTTGCCTGAGCACAAGACATTCCGCGTTCTGAAGTCGCAGAAGGCTCTGCGCGAGAAGTTGGCGAAGCTGAAGCTGCCCAAGACCGAGTTTCTCCGCGTGGACATTGGCAATAGCATCACGCTTGATGGTTGGATGATGACCGCGGCGGACCTCGACACCGCGAAGAAGCATCCGTTGCTCATGCATGTGTATGGCGAGCCCGCCGGGCAAACGGTGAAGGATGCATGGGGTGGCCAGCGCTTTCTCTGGCATGCGATGCTCGCTCAACAGGGCTACGTCATCGCCAGCGTGGACACACGCGGCACGCCGAGCCCGCGTGGAAGCGAATGGCGGAAGGCAGTGTATCGTCAGCTCGGCATCATGAACTCTGCCGAGGAAGCCGCTGCCGTGCAGGCTGTGCTAAAACGCCATGCACATCTCGATCCCAAACGCGTCGGCATCTGGGGCTGGAGTGGTGGTGGCAGCAGCAGCCTGGATGCGCTTTTTCGTTATCCCGATCTCTACAAGACCGCCATGGCGGTGGCTCCCGTGGCGGATCGCACGCTCTATGACTCCATCTATGAAGAGCGCTACATGGGCCTGCCGAAAGGCAATGCCGAAGGCTACAAGCTCGGCTCCCCCATCGCTCACGCGAAGCAACTCAAAGGCGATCTTTTGCTCATCCATGGCACAGGCGATGACAACGTCCACTACCGCGGCACCGAGATGCTCATCAACGAACTCATCGCCCACAACAAACCCTTCACCATCATGCCCTACCCCAATCGCGATCACTCGATCAACACCGGCAAAGGCGTCTCCCGTCATCTTTACGAGTTGATGACGAACTGGCTCCACAGGCATCTGCCGCTCCAATGAGTTCACGACCATGAATCTCCACCTTCTCCTCCTCGCGATGACGTTGACGCCGATCATCGTTTTCGCCCTCACTCCCGATGAACTCTTGCCTCCTGCCCCATCTTGGAAAGGTGCCAGCGAGGCATTGATCGTGGCTGCTGATCATCCCTGGATTACGCCAACCGAGCGGAGCGGCATGATCGACACGCCCGACTATGCGGAGACCGTCGCCTGGCTGGAGAAGCTCGCGGCGGCATCGCCATGGGTGGAGACGATTTCCTTCGGCCGCAGTGCCCAGGGCCGTGACTTGTGTGGTGTGATCGCCAGTCGTGAGGGCTTGGATGCCACCGCTAATCTGGCTGCTTCAGCCAAGCCCACTTTGCTCGTGCAGGGTGGCATACACTCTGGCGAGATCGATGGAAAAGACGCCGGCATGATGCTGCTGCGCGACATCGCCTTCGGTGAAAAAGGCGCGTTGTTGGACAAGGCGAACCTGCTTTTCATCCCGGTGCTCAATGCCGATGGACACGAGCGCCGCTCCATCTGGAATCGTCCCAATCAACGCGGTCCCGTACATCAAGGCTGGCGTACCACGGCGCAGAACTTGAACCTAAATCGCGACTACATGAAGGCCCAGGCCCCGGAGATGATCGCCGTGTTGAAGTTGATCCAGGACGCCAAGCCTGCGCTCTATCTCGATATTCACGTCACCGATGGAGTCGATTACCAATACGACATCACCTTCGGCTACCATGGCTGGCAGGGCGGCTTTGCCTGGTCGCCCACGATCGGCCAGTGGCTCGATCACACGCTGAGGCCTGCATTGGATGCCGATCTGACCAAGGCAGGCCACATTCCAGGGCCGCTCGTGTTTGCAAAGAACAAGCGCGACCTCAGCGAGGGGATCATTGCCAAGCCACATGATCCACGTTTTTCCAACGGCTATGGAGATCTGCGGCATCTGCCCACGATGCTGATCGAGAACCACTCGCTGAAGCCCTTTCGTCAGCGCGTGCTCGGCACCTACGTGCTCATCGAGTCCTGCCTGCGTATCATCGGAGAAGACACGTCGGCTTTGAAGCACGCCATTGTCGCCGATCAATCCTCCCGTCCCGAGAAACTCGGGCTGAACTGGAATGGTGCCTCTGACCATGAAGCCAAGATGAGCTTTCTCGGCATGGCATCGGAGACTTATGTATCGAAGGCTTCCGGTGGCGAAGAGGTAAGATGGCAGGGTACGCCTCATCTTCATTCGAAGCTGCCGGTGCATCTGGTGAAGACGCCCAAGCTCACGGTTCGCCGCCCGAGAGCCTATTTCATTCCCATCACGGAGACCGACATGCTCGCCGTGCTTCAGTCTCATGGCATCCAGATGGAGCCGCTGAAGGAAGCCCAGATGCTCAAGGTCGAGCACTACCGCCTTGTCGATCCCATCGCCTCAGCGAGACCTTTTGAAGGCCGACACACCCTCGTCACCAGGGTGAAGGCGGAGTCTGGCAACCACACTTTTCCCGCAGGAACCATGAAAGTCTCCACAGATCAACCCTTGGGAGATCTCGCCATCGCGCTGCTGGAGCCGGAGCATCTCGACTCGCTCGCCGCCTGGGGCTTTGTGCCCGAGATCCTGAGCCGCACTGAATACATTGAAGGTTACGTCATCGCTCCACTGGCTGAGCGCCTGATACAGGAGGATCCGAAGTTGAAGGCCGAGTTTGAGGCAAGAGTCGCCGCTGATCCAAACTTCGCCAAAGACCCTGAAGCAAGGCTGGAGTGGTTCTACCAGCGGAGCCCGTTCCATGATCAAGAATATCTTCGCTATCCAGTGGCCGTCGAGAGGTGATACAAGATCCTTCATCACAGACTTGGCTATTCGCGACAATTGAGCAGAGTCACCCATCGCCATCATGAAACTGCTTCTCTTTGGTCTCGCCCTCACCTCTTCATTAAACGCCGCCGAACCTGTCGCCACGGTAACCGGCACGCCAGGCCTAGTCGCCTTCTGGGACTTTGCGCAGCGTGAACCGGATGGCCAAAAGCGTTTCACGGCGCATGTGCCCGCTGGAGCGACGAATAACTACCCTCTTGATGCGGCAAACTACATCAAGGACTATTGGGGGGCTGGTCGTGAGGCGACGTATGCGGATTTCCCGCTGCTTGGCCGTGGGCCATTTGGGCAGGCGATCCGCATCGTGAAGGAAAGTGACGCCGACTTCCGCCCCTTCCTCTTCGTACCGCGTTCGCGACTGCACGACACGCCGCTGGACATCAAGGGCGCGGGGAAGTCGGTCACGGTGGTCGTGTGGGCCATTCGCGAGAGCGGAAATCACGCTCTGGCTGGCATCTGGCATGAGGGCACTGATTTGAAAGAGAAAACCACCGCTACCATCGCGAAGGTGGAGCGTGGGCAGCGGCAATACGCGCTCTTTGCCGGTCTGAACAAGCAGGGCAGCGCCTGTGGCCATGTGTCGGAAAATGGCGCGAGCTCCTTCCTGAACAAGTATGCGCTGCACAAGTGCAACTCGGCGGATCTCTCACCCGAAGTGCCTGCCGATTCGCCCGCTGACGTGCTCGATAAATCGTGGCAGTGCTTTGCGATGACTTTTGATCATGAGAAGGACGAGCTCACCGGCTGGTTGAACGGCGTCTCTGGCGATCGCTGGCTCGATCAGCCGAAGAAGGACAAGCTGATCTCCTTTGCCCACAACGCCTACATGCAGGGCCACTACGCGAAGCTGCCCGGCAAGCAGGACGGCGAGGATGAGAGCTTCCCGAAGGAGCAGTATTATAACCCGCCCGAAGGCGAGCCGCTGAGTTTGAAAGTACTGCGCGAGTCCGCCGACGAACGCGTCGAGCTGCGCGAGCATCGCTTCACGAAGATCGAAGTGACCCTGCGCGGCGGCAAGGAAGTCGCGCGCGATCTCGTGGCACTGCGCCTGAACCCCTGGTGGTATCCGCACGACCTCTATTCACCGAAGGACGCGCAAAGCGGTGGCCCCTTCACCATCGGCCGCGTCATTCACAGCAGCCGCAGCGTCGGTTTCACCGGCTGGATCGGCGGCGTGGCGGTGTTTGACCGGGCGCTGAGTGCGGAGGAGTTGGGGAAGTTGGCAGCACTCGGAAGGCATGCACCTTGATGGCGAGAACGTGAGTCAACGCTTGCCCTCCTCAGCTATCCAGCCACCGCCGAGAGCTTTCATCAGGTCCACAGAGGCGACGAGACGATTGCCCTGAGCTTGCACCAAGGTGCGATGAGCCAGCAGCTCCTCGCGTTGGGCATCGATAACTTCGAGATAGTTCACGAGACCTTTTTGATAGCGCTCGGAGGACAATGCGGCGGTCTTGGCGGCGGCTTCGGCATTTGTTTTCTGTTTATCGGAAAGCGTGCGGTAACCTCGCTGATTTGCGAGGGCGTCTTCCACTTCCTTGATGGCGGTGAGTACGGTGGCTCGCCATTCGGCAGCTGCTTGGGCGTGCTGCGCCTCGGCTCGCTTCACGCGGGCTGAGTTGGCGCCTCCAGTGAAGATGGGCAGGGTCAGTTCGGGGCCGAAGGAAAATGCGCGGCTGCTTGTGCTGAAAAGGTCGGAAAGGGTGAGGCTTTCAAGGCTCAGGTTTGCGTTCAATTTGACGGATGGAAGCCGCTCGCCCATGGCGACTCCGATCTCCGCGCTGCGTGCAGCGAGGGTGCATTCTGCTTCGGCAATGTCAGGCCGCTGACGAAGCAATGTCGCGGGGGCTTGCATGAGCGGCTCTGGCACTTGAGACGGTAACTGTGAGACTCGTGCGACACGGAAGGAGCTGGCGGCCTGTCCGCAAAGTTCGGCCAACGTGTTTGCGATGAGATCTCGGCGGCGGCTCACATCCGCAGCATCGGCCTCAGCTGAGGCAAGGGCGCTGATGGCTCGCGTGACATCGCTCTCGGTGGTGAGTCCACCGGCAAAACGCGTGCGGGCGACTTGGAGGGAATCGTTGCGTACCTTGATGGTGTCGCTCAGGACGGCGGCTTCGGCATCGAGTGTGCGCAGGGCGAAGTATTGCTGTGCCACTTCACCCGTAAGGCGCAGCATCACGGCATCGCGGGCAGACTGCACGGATTGCAGCGACGCTTTCTTGGACTCTACGCTGCGGCGGACCTTGCCCCAGAGGTCGAATTCGTAGCTCATGGCATTGCCCAAACGATACTGGGATACGGTTTCCGGCGTAAAGACTTGGATTTGATTGTTGTTCGCTGATTGCTGGCTGCGCTGCACCGAACTGGAGCCACTTTGAGTGGGCAAGAGGTCCGCACGCTGAATGCGCAAGGTCGCCTCGGCTTCTTCGATGCGGTGCATCGCGGCGACGAGGTCTTGATTGGCTTTGAGCGCGAGGTGTTGCAGTCGATTGAGCTCCGCGTCACCAAAGCCCTGCCACCAAGCAGCGGAAAGTGGCTTTTTCCCGCTAGCACCGCCGCTGCTCCAGCGATCTGGCATCTCCATGTCTGGGACCGCATGTTCAGGCCCGATTAGATGCGAGCAGGACACGAGAGCCATGGTGGCAAAGAGAGAGAATTGGGCATGCTTCATAACTTACTCTTCGATGAAAACATCGACCTGCTGACCGACATAGGTTCTAGACGCGGCTTCGTTGGCGAAGCTAAAAATCACAGGCAGCACGCGGGTGTCCACGCGCTCGCTGCTGGAGCCAGTAAGGCTTGTTTTTGGGACGATGAAGGGCTCAATGCGATCGAAGTTCAGTGGGATGGGATTCTGCGATTCGCCCTTGCGGTAAGCGACGGCTCTTGCGCCCTCTTTGACACGGGGCGCGATCTGCTCGTCCACATCAGCACGGATTTGGAGAGACTCGATGTCGCCTAACACGACGGGTGCCTTAGAAGCTCCGGGTGTGGCGTGCTCACCAGCGCGGATGTTGACCTGAAGGATGGTGCCGTCAATCGGGGCGCGGATGAGGAAGAGATCGAGTTGCTGCTCCGTCTCCGCCATGGCTGCCCGGGCCTTCTCGACGCCAGCCTGAGCGATGACGAGATCATCTTCGCAGGTTTCCAGCTCTTCTCGGGCCAAGGCAGGACCTGCGCCGATGGTTCTGAGTCGATTGAGCTTGCGTTGAATGCGATGCAGTTCGGCCTCTCTCATGGTGAGTTCTGCTTTTTGTGTGGTGAGCTGTGCGCGGCGTTCGCGATCATCGAGCACGAGCAGCACCTCGCCCTGTTTCACTTTTTGCCAGACCTTCGCTCTTACCTCTCTGATCAGACCGGCAAATGGCACGCCGAGGTGCGTGTTTTCTCTCCTGGCTTCGACAAGGCCCGATGCCCCTAGCGCATTGGAAAATGGCTTTTTCGGAGGTGGCGAAAGCGGCGGCTGGATGGGAGAGACCGCGTTGTTTGCCCGGACAAATAGAATCAGACTGGTTAGGCCTGCGAGCGCGAGCCAAAAAGTGAAACGACGAAAAATAGCGATCATGGTTGAGTGGAGGGGTGGGTTTGAAAGCCGAACTCCCGTGCCGCGTCTGCACGATTGAGAGTGCGTTTGATGAGACCGTCTTCCATCTCGGCGATGCGGTCGGCGTATTGGTAGGTGCGTGGGTCGTGCGTGACGATGATGACAGTGCGCTGTCGGTCGCCAGTCTGGGGTTTTAGCAGTTCCATGACTTGGTGCCCGGTCTCGGAGTCGAGCGCAGAGGTGGGCTCATCGCAGACGATGAGCGATGGCTGATGCACCAGTGCGCGGGCAATCGCGACACGCTGCTGCTGACCACCCGAAAGCCGGGCGGGACGTTCGTTTATCTTGGGGCCAAGTCCAACGCGTTCAAGCATGGTGACAGCGGCGCGGCACGACTCGGCAATCGACTTTCCCTGCAAACGCAGGGGCACTGCCACATTTTGGACCAGCGAGAGCGTGGGAATGAGATTGAACTGCTGAAACACGAACCCGATGTTTTGAGCCCGAAACTGGGTGATGTGCCGCTCTTTCATGCGCCGAAGGTCATGACCCAGTACATGCACTTCACCAGTGTCGGCAGTCAGCGTGCCGCACAGCACCGAAATGAGTGTGGTCTTGCCGCATCCGCTCGGGCCGATGATGAAGTACATCTCACCGGCTCCGATGTCGAGGTCGACTCCCTTCAGCACAGGTGTCACCACCTCCCCATTGCGGAAGGCTTTGCGTAAATCCTGGATGTGAATGTTGGCGTTCATGAGCGGAAAACAATGGCGGGCTCAATGCGAGCGACGCGTCGGATGCCCATCAGGCTGGCAAATGAGATGATCAGAAACACTGCGCCAAACACAAACGCCGCCGCCTCCCAGCGGAGCAGAAGTGGTGCTTTTCCTTCTGGGAGCGCACGGAAGAAAAGAGACAGCATTCCCATGCCGATGCCATAGCCCGTCACTCCGACGACTAGCGCCTGGATGATCGTCATGCGGGCCAGTCTCATGTTGCTGGCGCCCATGGCTTTCAGAGCGCCGAGGTAGCGAGAGTTCTCCAACACGAAGGTGTAAAAGGTTTGCCCAGCCACCACGATGCCGACAAGAAAACCAATGCCCACGATCAAGCCGACAACGAATGGAATAGGACTGTTTTGGATCATCCAGTCGGAGGATGCCTTCTTAAACTGTTCCTCGGTGTAAGCACGCAGTCCGGTTTCCTTGTTGATTCGATCCGCCACCTCCTCTGGCGTTTTCCCTTCCTGCGGTGCAGCGAGGATGTGTGTGGTCATCTTCCGCTGTCCAAATCCATATTCACGGGCGCGGTCAAAGGTGGTGAAGACATAGGATGCCCCGCCCATTCCCTGCTTCGCCCTCACGATAGCCACCACCTCAGCCCGTTTGTCATTCATCTCAAACACATCACCCACGGCCAAAGGCTGCTCACGACTGCTTCCCAGACGTGACGCAACCTCTTCATCGATCACGACACTTTGAGACTTTCGCAAGTCCAGCATCGAGCCCTCGACGACCCGCGTTGGAGCGCCCGCGAGTGTTGTGGTATCCAGCCCCACAAGCGTCACCGGTTTTGTTTCTCCACTGCCGAGGACTCTTGCCTGGGTTTGTCCCACATAAAACGGCGCTGCCCAGGCGATCCCCTGCACGGAGCGGACGCGATCCACGTCGGTGTCCTTGAGTGGTTGATTGTCCGCCACCTGTTCCACCTTCGGATCCACCACCCAGATCGGAGACCTGACATTGTCGATTGTGGCAAAAGAGAATCCAATGATGCCAAAAAACATCGCGAGACCCTGCGCCATCAGGATGGAGGAAAAGCAAACCCCAGTGATCAGCAGCGCATACTTCGAACGATCACCGTAGAGCATTTGGAGCGAGACATCAGTCATGGTTAAACGTTTGTTTAATTGAGGACACAAAAGAAGAGTCAGTTTGCAGGAACTTCCGCACGAATCCCAGCTGCGCAAAAGCTCACGAGCTGACGGAGCACGAGATCGGGCTTCGGGGTGCCCTTGAGTAGCTTGATGGGGAGGCGCAGGTGCAATGGCAGCTCGTCCATCATTGAGAACATCAGCAGCGAGTGCTGCACCACTCCGAGCGTGGCCATTTTCCGCCAGCCCATGTCCATTTCACTCATGCCAGGCAGCGCTTTTTCAAAAGCAGCATCGAAGCGCTTGATCATCGGCCCCATCTGTTTGCGCATCAGATTCATAGCGGAAGCAGGCTCGGAGAAAATGCGGCCAAAGAGTTTCAAAAAACGCCTTCCACCGGCGCCACCCGTCAGCCCCAATTCAACCACCGGTCGGATGAGCGCGGTCAGCACTCCCTCCAATGGCAGGGGTCCGCTCGGATGCATTTGCTCCAACTCACTTAAGAGACGCAGACGCACGGCATTGATCGGTTCCAGCCTTCGTTGCAGCGTCGCCGCCACGAGTTCCTCCTTCGAGCCAAAGTGATATTTCACCAAGGCCAGATTCACTCCAGCCTTATCAGTGATCTGTCGCAGCGACGTATGCCCGATGCCCTGGGATGCCAGCAAATCCTCAGCGGCATCAAGCAAGCGGACTTTGGTATCTTGGGTTTCTTCGACAGGCATGACAATCCAATTTTAAACACATGATTAAATAGATGCAAGTTAAACGTTTGTGTAAATGTGATCAGGAGAAAGTCCGGTCTTGAGGTATCCTTGCGGCTGCGGCATTCACAGCAGTCGCAGCAGCAGCTTCACCGGCTGGATCGGCGGCGTGGCAGTGTTTGACCGGGCGCTCAGCACGGAGGAGTTGGGGAAGCTCTCCAAAGTGGCATCAGCTTTGACCAACTCATCACGATGAGTTGCGTCAATCATGTAAATTGAGGGGGATAGGGTGTGAGAAATGCGGGTAAGCTTCATCTCACTCCATCCCCAGCACCTTCCAGAGGAAGGCCCATTCGTCGGCCGTCTCTTCGATGACTTTGGTGAGGGCGGTGCCGGCACCGTGGCCGGCGCTGGTTTCGATGCGAATGAGGACGGGTGGGGCGTCATCGCCCTTGGCGTGGCACTCTTGGAGCCTCGCGGCGAATTTGAAGCTATGGGCGGGGACGACGCGGTCGTCGTGGTCGGCGGTGGTGACGAGGGTGGCAGGATAGCGTGTTCCGGGCTTCAGATTATGCAGCGGGGAGTAGGCGTGGATGGCGGCGAATTCGGCGGCGTTTTCGCTGCTCCCGTAGTCGCTCTTCCAGGCCCAGCCGATGGTGAATTTGTGGAAGCGCAGCATGTCCATGACGCCGACGGCAGGCAGTGCGGCAGCGTAGAGTTCGGGACGCTGAGTCATGCAGGCTCCGACGAGCAGGCCGCCATTGCTGCCGCCCATGATGGCGAGCTTTTTCGGCGAGGTGTAGCCTTCCTTTTGCAGCCACTCGGCGCAGGCGATGAAGTCATCGAAGACGTTCTGCTTCCGCAGCTTGGTGCCAGCGAGATGCCATTCGGCGCCGTATTCGCCACCGCCACGCAGATTCGCCAGCGCATAGACGCCGCCGAGCTCCAGCCAGATGGCTCGGCCGATGGAGAAGTTCGGCGTGAGGCTAATGTCGAAGCCGCCGTAGCCGTAGAGCAGCGTGGCGTTGTTGCCATCGAGCTTGAGGCCTTTTTTATGGACGAGGAACATGGGCACCTTCGTGCCGTCTTTGCTCTTCACGAAGACCTGCGTGGTCTCGTAGGGGCTGGTATCGAAATCGACCTTCGGTTGTTTCCAAAGCGTGCTCTTCCCGCTGGCGACATCGTAGCGGTAGATCGCGCCGGGAGTGGTGAAGCTGGTGAAGGCGTAGTGAGTGATCTTGTCGCTGCGCTTGCCGCCGAATCCGCCGACGGTGCCGATGCCGGGCAGCTCGATATCACGGAGCTTTTTGCCCTCCAAATCATAGGCCACCATGGCGCTGCGGGCATCTTTGAGGCTTTTGCAAAGCAGCTGACCATCGACGCAGGAGACGCTGTCGAGCTTGTCGGCGCCTTCGGGGATGATCTCGCGCCAATTTTCACGAGCGGGCTTCGTCACGTCGATGGCGATGACACGGTAACGCGGTGCTTTGAGATCGGTGTGGAAGTAGAACGTTGTGCCGATGTTTTCGATGAAGCTGTAGGAAGCATCGAAGTCATTCAGCAGCTCGACCACCTTGGCGTCGGCCTGCTTTAGATCCTGGTAGAAGAAGCGGTTCTTCGGGTCGGTGCCGTGCGTGACGCTGTAGATGAGGTAATGGCCGTCGTCGGTGACGTAAGCGTGCAGGCCCCAATCGGGTTGATCGGGGCGGGCGTAGATCATCTTGTCCTCGGTTTGTGGGGTACCCAGTTTGTGGAAATAGACGGTCTGGTTTTTGTTCGCCTCCGTGAGTGCGGCACCTTCCTTCGGCTTCGGGTATCGGCTGTAGTAGAAGCCGCTGCTGTCCTTCGCCCAGGAGGCTCCGCTGAACTTCACCCACTCGATCAGATCCTCGGTGTCCTTGCCCGTGGCGATGTCTTTGACGCGGAATTCCTGCCAGTCGCTCCCCGCTTTCGACACGCCATAGACGAGCCATTTGCCATCCTCACTCGGCGCCGTCTCGGTGAGTGAGGTGGTGCCTTCTTTAGAGAGCGTGTTTGGATCGAGCAGCACCCGCGCCTTGGCTTCGAGGCTGTCGGTGACATACAGCACGCTCTGGTTTTGCAGGCCGGAGTTGCGATTAAAGAACCACTTCCCGCCATGCTCAAAGGGAATGCCGGTGCGCTCGTAGTTCCAGGCTTTTTGCAGCCGCTCGCGGATCTGCTCGCGCTTCGGGATGGCTTTGAGGAAACCAAAGGTCACCTCGTTCTGCGCCTTTACCCAGGCCTTCGTTTCCTCGCTGTTGTCATCTTCCAGCCAGCGGTAGGGATCCGCCACCTTCGTGCCGTGGTAGTCGTCGATGACGCTGTCGTCTTTTCGGGTGACGGGGTAGGTCAGGCTTTGGGCGAAGGTGGTGGCGGACATGAGGCAGAGGAGAAGACTGGCGCGCATGGGGCGCAATGGAGCGCCCTTGCCTGTGGTGACAACTCTCATTTCGAGGTCCGGGGCGTTTTCGCCCCGGATGTTGATCGGACGAGTGGCGTCAGTCCGGCGGATTGCCACTGCGCTGCTCGTCCTCGCGGGCGAGTTCTTCGGTGGTTTTCTCGACAGGTGGTTTCGGCGTTTCGGCAGGGACTTCGGGCTCTTCGTCGGGCATGACGGAGCCTTGGTCTTCGCCTTCATCCACGGGATCGCTCATGGCGACGGTGTTGGCGGCTTTCTCCACCTCCGGCGGCGGAGCAGAGGGGCGTGGCTTCTGGTATTCGTCGTCGATGTCTTTGTCCTGATCGTCCTCGGAGAACCAGGGGTTGTAGTTCTCGTTGTCCCACTCGTCTTTCGCGGGCTCCTGTTCGAGCTCCTTCTCGTCCTTGTCGAGTTCGGCGTAGTATTCGGGGAAGGCTTCGCGGTCTTTCTTTTCAAGGAAATAGGCCATCACCACGCAGATGCCGTAGAGCACATAAAGCGGACCCGACATGAGCATCAAGGTGAGCACATCAGGGGTTGGCGTGATGACCGCAGCGAAGAGCGTGATGGCGATCAATGCGTGACGCCAGGTGGTCTTCATGATCTTGAAGGTCAGGATGTCGAGCTTCACGAGCGCCATGACGACGACAGGCAGCTCGAAGGCGATGCCAAAGACGAGGATGAAGCGTGTAGTGAAAGTGATGTAGGCACCGATCTCCCACATCTGCTTTGCCCCCATGGTGCCGGCAAACTCGGCAAAAAAGATCAGGGCACGCGGAAGCACCATCCAATAGGCAAACATGCAACCGCCGACAAAAAGACCCGTGCCGATGGCGATGGCCGGAAAGAGCAGCTTCTTCTCTTTGGCGTGCAGGCCGGGCAGCACGAATTGCAGGATAAAAATGAAGAGCAGTGGGAAGGCGACAATGAGCCCGGCGATGAGGGCCACATTGACCGCCATCATAAAGGGGCCTGCGATGTCGGTATTGATCAACAGGCCCTTGGCTTCCTCGATGCTCGGAGCGAATCCGGCGAGCACGAGAGGGTAGAGGATGATCTCAAACAGCTCTTTGTAGAAGATGAAGGTGCCGATGGTCGAGACGAGCAGCGTGATGATGACACGCATCAGCATCGTCCGCAGATCGTCGAGGTGATCCAAGAACGGCTTCTCTTCGTCTTGAGGGTTGAGGTTCAGCGCGATCTTCTCGCGGGCTTTGAATACTTTGGTCAGGAGGCCTTGCCACATAAACGGTAGGGGGGAAACGGGTGCGGTAGTGCTGGGGTTAGATCGATCCCTTCGCCGCCATCCGCGCGTAGAGTGCCAGTGTCAGGGCGGTGGTGATCTCACTTTCAGCGATCATCCTCCGCAGGTCTCCTGAACTAACAAGCCGCACGGGGCTGATGTGTTCGCTGCCATCCGGTGAGGGACGGCTGACGACACACACGGGCTCCGCCTTGAATAGATAAACGTGCTCGTCAGTGAATCCTTGCGATGGAAGGAACCATCCGAGCGGCTCCAGCGTGCCGCCAGGGGCCAGCGCGTAGCCGGTTTCCTCCGCCAGCTCGCGCAAAGCGGTATCGATGACGAGGTCGCAGGTCACGTCCGCCACGGGGCAGTCAATCTGCCCGGCGGGGAACTCCAGGCACTCTTCGGCCACGGGGATGCGCTCCTGCGGGATCATGACGAACTCGCCGTTCTCGGTCACGGGCGCGATGGCGACGGCGGCTTTTCTTTTCACCACGAGCCAGGGCACGGGTTGCTCGTGGCGATGAGGCGTGAGCACTTCGACGCGGTCCACGCTGATGTGCGGGTTCGCAAAGAGGCGCTCGTCCGTCACCGTCTGCCAGCCATCGCGGGACTGCTGGTGGAAGAGCGGGAAGGTCACGATAGCGCCCCCTTCCAGCTCGCGATCTGCGCGGCGACGTTTTTTGGC
Organism: uncultured Prosthecobacter sp.; assembly: GCA_964390165.1. Classification (GTDB taxonomy): domain Bacteria; phylum Verrucomicrobiota; class Verrucomicrobiia; order Verrucomicrobiales; family Verrucomicrobiaceae; genus Prosthecobacter. Next base: position 36,134 of record CAYMHJ010000005.1, read on the forward strand.
GATGGAGCGCCGATGCCTTTGCGGGCGGCGAGGGCGGTTTCGAGGTTCAGGCAGGCGAAAAGATCGGCCTCGAAGGCGGGCGAGAACTCCTGGTATTTCGCCAGCGGGATGTCGGCAAAGGCCACCTTCTCCGAGAGACTGTGGGCCACGAGCTTGCCGATGACTTCATGGGCGCTGCGGAAGGGCACGCCGTGGTTCACGAGGTAGTCGGCGAGGTCGGTGGCGAGCAGCATGGGGTCGCTGGTGGCGGCGCGAGTGCGGGCATCATTGACCTCCATACCGGCGATCATTTCGGCGAAGACGGCAAGCGCGGCTTTGATGGTGTCGATGCTGTCAAAGAGCGGCTCTTTGTCCTCCTGCATGTCGCGATTGTAGGTCATCGGCAGACCTTTCAGCAGGGTCAGGATCGCCATCAGATTGCCGACGAGGCGGCCGGACTTCCCACGCGTGAGCTCGGCCACATCGGGGTTCTTTTTCTGCGGCATCAAGGAGGAGCCGGTGGTGTGCGCGTCGCTGAGTGTGACGAAGCCAAACTCGGCGCTGCACCAGAGGATGACGTCTTCGCTCAGGCGGGAGAGATGCACGCCGCAAAGCGCGATGCCAAAGATTAGTTCGGCCACGAAGTCACGGTCGCTCACGGCGTCCATGCTATTCTGAGTCAATCCGGAGAAGCCGAGCTGCTGCGCCACATACGCGCGATCAATGATGATGGTGCTGCCTGCGAGCGCGCCGGAGCCGAGCGGCATGAAGTTAAGCCGTTCGCGGCAGTCCACCAGACGGTCAAAATCACGCATCAACATCTCTACATAAGCCAGAAGATGGTGCGCAAAGAGAACCGGCTGCCCGCGCTGGAGGTGTGTGTAGCCGGGGATCACGGCACCACCGCTGCGCTCGGCACACTCCACGAGCGCGCGTTGCAGGGCACAAATCAGATCCAGGATACAATTGATCTCGTCTCGACAATAGAGGCGCACATCGGTGGCGACCTGGTCGTTGCGGCTGCGGGCGGTGTGCAGCTTCGCGCCTGCTGGGCCGATGCGCTTCGTCAGCTCGGCCTCGATGTTCATGTGGACGTCTTCGAGGGATTCCTTCCACTCGAAGTTGCCGCTCTCGATCTCCCGCTGAATGGCATTCAGCCCTGCTTCGATAAGAAACTGCTCGTCCGAGGAAATGATGCCGGCTTTCACCAGCCCCTTCGAATGGGCGATGCTACCACGGATGTCATGCGCGTAGAGCCTCCAGTCAAAAGACACGGACTCGCCATAGCTCTGCACGAGCTGGCTGGTGGGCTGAGAGAAGCGGCCTTTCCACATAAGATTTTTTAAAACGGGGCGCGGAGAGTAGCGGCAAAGCGCCCCCGTGCAACCCAGGCCTCACGCCACCACCAGCACGATGGCGCTGAGCATCAGCGCGGCCCCAAGCAGCCGCCAGCGGAGCACTTTCGCCCCGAGGTGCTGCTCCTGATTCATGAACCAGTGCCCGATCATCCAGACCAGCAGCACGCTCAGCAGACCGCGGGACGCATAGACGATGTTCGCCGAGGTGGCCTTCCCATAGACGGCCAGCGTGCTGACAAAGATGATGCTCTGAGTGCCGAGCAGGGCGGAGCCGCCTATGAGCCAGGCCCAGGCCTGCCGCGGAATGGCGCTCAGTGGGGCACTGAATCGGAAGATGAGGCCGAAGGAAAGCAGGGCGTTGATCCAGAAAATACAGGGCAGGAGCCTCGGTGCGCCCCAGTTCGGTCCCCATTTCTGCACCAGCACATCAAAGATGGCGAAGCAGACTGCGCCGACGCCACCGGCAATCAGCGTGATGGCTAGATTCTTGGGGCGCTTGCCACCTTCTTTTTGATTCAGAAACGTGATGCCCACGACGCTCAGCAGCGCAGCGATCCAGGTTTTCATCCCCACGGCATCTCCCGTGAGCATGGGCGTGAGGAAGGCTACGATCACCACTTTCAATCCAAAGATGGGCACGGCCACAGACACATCGCCTTTCTCCAGCGCCAGAAATTGCGAGATCTGCCCGACGAACAGGCACATGGCGATTAAACCAGGCTGCCAGAGCAGTTCACGCTCGATGGGATGCCCCGGCAGCAACCAGAGCAGGGAAAACAGCGCCGCCACGATGAGATTCGCAACAAAAGTCGTCCGCCAGAGTCCCACGCCGAGATCGCTGGAGCGCTTCAACACGAGTGCCCCGAAGGCATAAAAAAGCGCGGCGATGAGAGGATAGACAACAGTGGCTGAAGAGGCGGGCACCCGTGTGGGTAGCATCGGCCATCGGGCGGCACAAGGGAGCAAGATCAAGGTTGCCATCCGGCGGGCGGCGGGGCAATGCTCGGCCACTTCATGCACACGCCCATACAGTCCTGGATCTCCTTTGCCAGCGGACGCCGGTTTGACCTGACCGGAACGGTGGGTATCGGCCGTGCCACGGAAAATGCCATCGTGGTCACCGATGAACAGGTTTCCCGGCGTCACGCGATCATTCAGGCGCAGGGGGAACGTGAATTTTGGCTGGTGGATCTGGGCAGCGCGAACGGCACCTATTTGAACGGCAGACGTGTTTCCCAGCCAGTGCAGTTACATCGCGGAGATGTCATCCGCCTCTCCGCCGTGGAAATGGAGTTTCACTCCGAGATCCTGACCGGCGCGCACATGGCCGGCAAGCAGCTCATGGCCTCCACCATGCTCAGTGTGAAGACTTCCGAATGCTGGATGATGATGGCGGACATCATCGGCTCCACCAAAATGGCGCAGGAGGTCTCCACCGCTCAGTTCCCCCGCATCACCGGCGGCTGGTTCAAAGCCTGCCGCGAGGTGATCGAGACCCACGGCGGCCACATCATGAAGTATCTGGGCGACGGCTTCTTCTGCTTCTGGGAGTCCGGCCCGGAAACCGCTGAGCAGGTCAGGCGGGCACTGGCGGATTTGTATCCCATGCAGAGCCGGAAATCGCCGCCCTTCCGCATCATCCTGCATCACGGCACCGCCGCACTCGGCAGTGTGCCGACGATGGCCGAGATGAACTTGCATGGCCCGGAGGTGAACTTCGCCTTCCGCATCGAGAAGATCGCCAGCAGCCTGAATCTCGGTGTTTTGTTCAGCGCAGCCGCCCATCAGCGGCTGGGCCTCATCGCGCCGCAGGTTCACACCGGTCCGGTGGATGGCTTCTCGGGCAGCTTCACCTTTTTCTCCCCAGACCAGCCCAGCGCGTGAAGCACCTCCTGCGATTCCTCGGCTGTTTCATCCTGGGGCCTGTGCTCACCCACGCGGCAGAGCGTTGGGTTTATCTCGACAATGGCCACGTCCGCCTCGGCGTGAACCTCAGCGCAGGCGCTTGTGTCGGCTGGTTCTCCCACTCCCACTCGTCCGACAACCTCCTCAACGCCTACGATGTGGGCCGCTACATCCAGCAGTCCTATTATGGAGATGCGGATGGCAGCGACTGGAATGGCAAGCCCTGGCGCTACAACCCCGTCCAAGGTGGCTCCTGGAAAAATGAGCCCGCCGCCGTGCTCGAATCGCGCGAGGAAAAAGATGAGCTCTATGCCAGAGTGCAGCCCCGCCACTGGGCCACGGGCGAGTTTTTAAAGGAAGTGACTCTGGAACAATGGCTGCGACTCAATGGCGGACTGGCGCGGCTGAAATTCAAGATGACCTACAGCGGCGAAAAGGAGCACAAGCCCTACCACCAGGAACTGCCCGCCCTCTTCGTGAAGCCCGCGCTCGATACGCTGGCCTTCGTCAGCACTGACGGCCAGCTCACCCGCAAGCAGCCCGGTTTCCCAAACGAGATGATTCGCTATAGCGAACCTTGGCTGGCCTGGGTGAACAAGGATGACAGCGGTCTCGGCATCTATTGTCCCCACAGCAAGGAGGCCACCACCTACCGCGTCCGCGAGGGGAACAAAGGTGATGTCAGCTACGCCGCTCCGCTGCAAACCTTCGCGCTGAAGCCCGGGCTCGTCTTCGAATACGAAGTCGTGCTCGCCATCGGCACCGTGGAGCAGATCCGTAAAGTGTTCGGGACCTTGCAAGCCAAAGTGCCTTGATCAGGAAAGCATGAACAGCTCTGCCCCCGCCCCGAAACCTCCCACGCCTGTTGTTTGTGCCATCATCGAGCATGAGGGCCGCTGTCTCATCGCCCAGCGACCAGAAGGCAAAAGGCTCGCGGGTTTCTGGGAGTTCCCCGGTGGCAAGATCGAGAAAGGCGAAAGCCCCGTGGCTGCGCTGCATCGAGAGCTGGCTGAGGAACTTGGCTGCCGCGTGGAGATCACCGCAGCCGGCCCTCCCGTGCCGCACACTTATGAGTGGGGCCGCATCCTCCTCTTCCCTTTTCGCTGTCGCCTCGCCAGTGGTAGCGCCCAGCCCGCCGCGCATGAGCACAGCGCTTTAAGTTGGCAGCCCGTGGCCGCTCTCAGCCAGTTTAGCCTCGCACCCGCAGACCTGCCCGTGCTCGCCTGGCTGCGGCGCGGTCCGTCCGACCTTGCTGCCGATACCCGTCGCCTCGTCGAGGCTCAGGAGAAAACCTGGACTGGGGAGCTTGTGGATGGTTGGCTAATCACTGATCTCTGTGACTGAGACAGAACGTGATCCAGCGCCTCTATCAGTCGCTGAACATGGACTTCTTTTGGACGGCTCCTCTGCTCACGCGGTCTTCGCACTGCTCTCCTCGTCCTGGAGGTAGGTCTGACCTTTGTAGAACATGGCAACGAAGACGAAGAGTACGGCTGTGACAGCCATGCATTTGGCAAAGAACCAATAATAACCAGCACCGTTCAGACTGCTCGCCAGGCCTGCCTTCTCGATGGAGGCGTTCACCAGTGCGGTGAAAAGATTGCCGGTGAACACGCTGGCATAGAAGAGAGCCATGATGAAGGACTTCAGACGAGCAGGAGCCTGAGTGTAGCTGAACTCCAGCGCCGTGATTGAGATCATGATCTCCGCCGCCGTGATCAACACATAGGCTAGCACCTGCCACCAGATCGTCGGCTTTTCACCCGCAGTGATCCAGCTCTCGACGAAGGCTGGCACCACGAAAGACGAAGCCGCGACCGCGAAGCCAAAGCATATCTTCCGTAGCGGTGTGAGGGTGATGAAGCGTCCGAGGAAGGGGTAAATGACCAACGAAAAGAGCGGAATCATGCCGAGCACCAGCAGTGGATTCACCGCCTGGATCTGATCGGGCAGCACCTGGATTCCAAAGACTGTCAAATCCATGCGCGTCGCCTGAGTCACCCATCGGGAAGCCGTCTGATCAAAGAGACTCCAGAACATGGCGATGAAGAGATAAATCATCAGCAGACCAGCCATGGATCGTATGACATCAGGCCTCGTCAGCTCCTGCCAGAAAACACGCGGCTGTGGCTGGATGTGAGCGAAGCGGTGACGCCCCATCCAGAATACGACCGTGGCAATGAACATGAAGATACCGGGTACTCCGAAAGCCACATGCGGGCCATAGTGCTTCATCAGCCAGGGCGTCAGCAGAGTGGAGAAGACAGAGCCGAAGTTGATGGAGAAATAGAACCAGTTGTAGATGCGCGGCAGCAGGTGCGCATTGCCGCTGCCAAACTGATCCCCGACATGGGAGGCCACACAGGGCTTGATGCCACCAGCACCGAGCGCCACGCAGGAGAGGCCCCAAAAGAGGCCCGTTCGTGTGTTATCGAGCGCCAGGATCAGATGCCCCAGGCAGTAGAGCATCGAGAGGGACATGATCGTGCGGTATTTCCCCAGCCACAGATCCGCCAGCAGCCCGCCGATGAGCGGCGTGAGATACACCGCGCCCATGTAAATGTGCATCCACTTCGCCGCCTCCGGTTCGCTCATCACATCCTTCATGCCCTCATGGTTCACCAGTGCCTGCGTCATGAAGATCATCAGGATCGTCCGCATCCCATAAAAGCTGAACCGCTCCGCCAGCTCATTGCCGATGATGAAGGGAATGCCGGGCGGCATCGTGGTGAGCGGGGCGGGAGAGGTGCGGTAGGACATGGGGAAAGGGCGGTTTTCGGCTCCGTAGTTTTTGATATCGCAATTTGTGATATCAAAAAGGTAGCCACTCTTCTGGCGAGTTTTTGGACGGTATTTCGTGATTCACACCAGAAAGTCTCAGAAATGACAAGCGGAGGATTGATACGAAACGCTTGAGGTCACGATTTGTGACCTCAAAGGAAACCTCCCACGGCATCACGGAACAAGCGTCAAGGAACTAAATTTCTCTGCGCGAAACTCTTCGCCTTGCTGCCGTTCATGTGACTCGCTAACTCAACCTTCCCAACCCGGCGCACCACGCCACAACCCCTTTCCAACCATGTCTGCCTCTGAAGAACTCAACATCAATGTCGCCCACGTCGAACGCGTGGCCAAAGAACTCGGCATCAAGGCCATCCAGGTCGGTGCCACGGCGAAGCTGCTCGCGGATGGCGGCACCGTACCCTTCATCTCCCGCTATCGTAAAGAAGCGACCGGGATGCTCGATGAGGTGCAGATCCTCAATATCAAAGAGCGCATGGAGCAGCTCGTGGTGCTGGATGATCGCCGTGCGGCCATCGTGAAGTCGCTGGAAGAGCGGAAGCTGATGACAGACATCCTGCGCGCGAAGATCGAAAAGGCGGAGACGATCAATGTTCTGGAGGACATCTTCGCTCCCTTCCGGCCGAAGCGCCGCACGCGTGCCACCATCGCGAAAGAGAAGGGCTTGGAGCCGCTGGCGGATTTCATCGAGGCCAACATGCTCACCGCCGGTGCAGATCTCGCTTCCGAGGCCGTAAAGCTGGTGAACCCCGATCACGAAAACGAGGAACTCCGCGTCAAAGATGCCAACGAGGCTCTCTCTGGAGCCCGCGACATCATCGCCGAGCGCATCAGCGACAACGCCGAAGCCCGTGCCGCCCTCCGCAAGCTCTTTGCCGAGCAGGGAACGGTGGTTTCCAAGGTCATGTATGGCAAAGACAAGGACGAGGAAGCGCAGAAGTTCCGCGATTACTTCGACTGGACGGAGCCGATGAAATCCATCCCAAGTCATCGCATGTTGGCGATTCGCCGCGGTGAGAAAGAAGGCTTCCTCCTCATGCGCATCCAGCCGCCGGAAGAGACCGCCGTGCAGATCATCACGCAGATGTTTGCCAAAGGTGGCAATGCCTGCACGGACCAGATGAAGCTGGCCTGCGCCGACAGCTATAAGCGCCTGCTCAGCTCCAGCATGGAGACCGAGTTCCGCCTGGAATCCAAAAAGAAGGCGGATGCCGAGGCGGTGAAGGTCTTCGCCGACAATTTGCGCGAGCTGCTCATGGCGGCACCGCTCGGCCAGAAGCGTCTTTTGGGCATCGACCCCGGCTTCCGCACCGGTTGCAAAACGGTCGTGCTCGACGCGCAAGGTCAGCTACTCTTCAACGACGTGATTTACCTGCTCGGTGAAGGCAACAGCCTCATGCACGCGAAGACGCTCGTGCTGAATTTGATCGAGCGCTTCAAGATCGAAGCCATCGCCATCGGCAACGGCACCGCCAGCCGTGAAACGGAAGGCTTCATCAACAAGATCGGCATCCCGAAACACATCCCCGTGATCATGGTGAATGAGAGCGGCGCCTCCATTTACAGCGCCAGCGATGTCGCCCGCGAGGAGTTCCCAAATCACGACCTCACCGTGCGTGGTGCCGTGTCCATCGGTCGTCGTCTCATGGACCCGCTGGCGGAGCTGGTGAAGCTCGACCCGAAATCCATCGGCGTTGGTCAGTATCAGCACGATGTGGATCAGAAGCAGCTCAAGGACGGCCTCGACAACATCGTCATCAGTTGCGTGAACAACGTCGGCGTGGAGGTGAACACCGCCTCCAAACAGCTCCTCAGTTACGTTTCCGGCCTGAACAGCACTCACGCGGCGAACATCGTGGCTTTCCGCAACGAAAACGGCCCCTTCAAATCACGCAAAGACCTCATGAAGGTCCCACGCCTCGGCGACAAAGCTTTTGAGCAGGCCGCCGGCTTCCTCCGCATCCGCGATGCCGTGCATCCGCTGGACTCCAGCGCCGTGCATCCCGAGCGCTACCCGCTCGTGGAAAAGATGGCCGCTGAGATCGGCTGCACCGTCGCTGACCTCATGCAGAAGCCTGAGCTCCGTCAGAAGATCGATTTGAAAAAGTATGTCAGCACCGATGTCGGCCTGCCGACGCTGCAAGACATCATGAACGAACTCGCCAAACCGGGCCGTGATCCGCGTAAGCAGTTCGAAGTCTTCAAATTTCAGGAAGGCGTGAATGACATGAAGGACCTGCAAGTCGGCATGAAGCTCCCGGGTGTGGTGACGAACGTCACGGCTTTCGGTGCCTTCATCGATGTCGGCGTGCATCAGGATGGTCTCGCGCACGTCAGCCAGCTTAGCGATAGCTTTGTCAAAGACGCTGCTGAAGCCGTGAAAGTGGGCCAGCGCGTCATGGCCACGATCATGGAGGTGGACATCCAGCGGAAGCGCATCGCGCTCAGTTTGAAGTCGAAGCCTGACTTCGAGAAGAAGCAGGGTGGTGGGCCACGACCAGCCGGTCAAGGTGCCGGTCAAGGAGGTCAAAGCCGCCCCGGCGGCTTTAGCCAAGGCGGCGGTCGCACCTCCGGCGGTGGCATGGGGAATCCCTTTGGCGGTGGAGGTGGTGGTGGCGATTGGTTCACCGCAGCGGCCTCGAAAGGGAAGAAATAAGAGCTTCCCTGCTTCGCCCATTTTGATCCGTGTGTCATGATTCGACCCCACTTCGGATGCCGACCATGACACGCTGGATTCTCTTTTCTCTGTTCTTTGCCGCGTCGTTCGTACAGGGGCAGATCAGCGTGGGCGGCAGGTCCTTTGTCCGCTCGCCGAATGAACTCGGCACGAAGGGCGAATGGGTGCTCTATGAAAAGGACGCGCCGCAGGATGAGGCGAACCGGCGCTGGTTGACGAAGAAGGTGCTCGTGGAGCTCAATGGCACGAGCGCCGCCAGTCTCTCGCAGTTGGCTGGCGTCGCGAAATCCCAGGCTCGTGGCAAGTATGCGGTGGTCGAGTTCACTGGAGGTGCCACCGCCGCCGTGGATGGAGCCAAACGCTTGATGCGGCTTCCTGGCGTTCGCTCGGCAGAGCCCATGCTGGCTAGGCAAATGCAGCATCGATTCGTGCCCGACGATCCATTCTTTGCCCACAACGCCGCGAACCCTGGCTACCAATGGCATCTGCAAAACACGGGTCAAAATGAGGCGGTGGCAGGCATCGACCTGAAAGTGGTGCCCACTTGGGACAGCTATCGCGGCGCCGGCATCCGCATTGGCATCCTGGACGATGGCTTGCAGGTCTCTCATCCCGACTTGCTGACGAATGCCGACACGCTCAACGACCGCGACTTCAATGATCTCGATGATGATCCAACTCCCGGCACGGGTGACTTTCACGGCACGGCCTGCGCGGGTGTAGCTGCCGCTCGTGGCAACAACGGTATCGGCGTCACCGGTGTGGCGCCCGAGGCGACTCTCGTGGGTCTGCGTCTGATCGCCGCGCCCACGACAGATGCAGACGAGGCGGATGCTTTCGCCTTCAAAAAAGACATCATCGACGTGAAGAGCAGCAGTTGGGGCCCCTCCGACAGTGCTTATGGTTACGGCGGGCCTGGACCACTCAGCGTGGCGGCTTTGGCAGAGGCGGTGACGCTCGGGCGCGGCGGCAGGGGCACGGTGTTTCTCTGGGCGGGTGGTAACGGCAACTACAACGGCGATGACTCAAACTACGATGGCTGGGCCGCATCGCCTTATGCCATCGCCGTGTCAGCTATTGGCGATGATGGCGAAGCCGCGCCTTACAGCGAGCCTGGGGCAAACATCCTCGTCTGCGCGCCTTCCAATGGCGGCACGCAGGGCGTGACGACGACGGACATCACCGGCAGCACCGGCTACAATGCGGGCACGGGCAGCGACTTCACCAATGGCGACTACACGAACAGCTTCGGCGGCACTTCATCGGCAACACCTGCCGTGGCTGGGGTCGTGGCGCTGATGCTTCAGGCCAATCCCAATCTAGGTTATCGTGATGTGCAGGAGATCCTCATGCGCAGCGCCACGACGAACGATCCCAATGACGGTGGCTGGGTGACCAATGGCGCAGGCTTTGATTTCCATCATCGCTACGGCGCAGGCCTCGTGAATGCTCAGGCTGCCACGACAATGGCCACCACTTGGACAAATCTGCCCGCACGCGAGACACGCTCGCAGAGCTCCCCAGGTCTGGCTTTGTCCATCCCCGATGGCGGCAGCGCCGGTCTCACGCACAGCTTCACGGTCAGTGCCGAAAACAGCCTGCGCCTGGAGCATGTGACCGTCAGCGTGAAGGCCACGCATCCGCGCCGCGGCCAGCTCGAATGGTGGCTCACCTCCCCCAGTGGCGTCAGTGTGCGGCTGGCGCGTGCTCGTGGCAATGACACCGGGGCGAACATCGACTGGACCTTCATGAGCACACACTTCTGGGGCGAGCGCTCCGAGGGGGAATGGAAGCTGCAAGTCTATGACACGGATCTCGCCGACTTCGGGACGCTGGATGAGGCCAGCATCACCTTCCACGGCACCGTGCCCACTGGCGGCCTGCCAGCGCCCGTCATCACCTCCAGCCTCATCATTGTCGGACGCGAAGGTGCGGAGCTGCGCCACCAAGTCACAGCTTCAAACTTCGCCACCAGCTTCGGTCACTTTGGCCTGCCCTCGGGACTGACGATGAACACAAGCACAGGATTAATTACCGGCATGACTTTAGAGACGGGCCCTTATAATACGGCATTAATCGCCACAAATGCCACCAGTTCGGCTCTCGAAAATGCTCTCGTTTACATTCTTCCGGCAGATCCAGCTCTCTCTGATGCCGTCGAACAGCCCATCGATCTAAAGATCGTGCCTTTTGGTTTTGGCGACTGGTTCTACCAATCCATCACCACCCACGATAGCGTGGATGCCGCGCAAAGTGGCCCAGTGGAGCATGAAGAGTACTCCGGCATGGAGTTCACCGTGGTGGGGCCGATGCGACTTAGCTACCAGTGGAAAGTGTCATCCGAGGCAAATTACGACTACCTCGTGCTCACAGTGGACGGTTACGTCAAAGCCTACATCACAGGCGAGGTGGACTGGACTCAGGTCACGCAGGACATCGGACCAGGCACGCACAATGTGGACATCTACTATCTCAAAGACGAGGCCGTGGTGACCGGGCAGGACGCTGGCTGGGTGGATGAGATGACGCTCACGCCCATCACTACCCCGCCCGTCGTCACGGGAGCCACGGTGAATGCTTATGAGAACACCGCCGTGCGGTATCAAGTCGTCGCCACGAATGCCCCAACTAGTTATACGGCCACGGGGCTGCCGGCGGGACTCTTGATCTCCAGCACCACGGGCCTCATTTACGGCAGCACCTCGGTGATCGGCACCCACACGATCACTCTCGATGCCACGAACGACTTCGGCACAGGCTCAGCCACTCTCACCCTCATCGTCGGCTCTGTCGCCGAAGGGCTTGCAGCGGCAATCGATGCCCCTGCTCAGGTCATTGCGTCGTCGGGCGATCTCGCCTGGCAGCCACAGGCGCTCTACTCCCATGACGGTAGCGATGCCGCCCGCAGTGGCGAAATCGGCGATCTTCAGGACAGCGTCATGACCACCCAGGTCACCGGCCCATTGAAAGCGACATTCTACTGGGGAATTTCCTCGGAGGCAGATTACGACTACCTGCGCTTCTACATCGACGATGTCGAGCAAGCCGCCATCAGTGGCGAGGTCGGCTGGACGTTGAAAGAGTTCGTCATCCCCGCAGGCACGCACACTTTGAAATGGGCCTACATCAAAGATGACTTCGTCCGCAGCGGACTCGACTCCGGTTTTGTCGATGAATTCCAGCTCTACGCCGATCTCGACGGCGATGGCTTTTGGGCCGACGAAGAAGCCGCCTTCGGCACCAGCGACACCGACCCCGACGTCGCCCCACGCGCCGAAATAACCACCACCGTCACCGGCCCCACCGTGCAGTTTCCCTCCGTCATTGGCAGACAGTATCGAGTACAACACAGTCCCGATTTGCAGACCTGGACCACCGTCACCATCACTGCCACCAGCACCAGCACTACCTGGACAGACACGACAGCCACCGAGGCTGAAAGGCGGTTTTACCGCATCATCGTGCCATGAGTCCACACGGCAGGAATTCTCGATGCCATCCTCAAACTCATTCAATGGATCGCCTTGAGACGAATCGACTGTTTATAGTGAAGAAGGTGTCGAAGATATCGGCAATCTTCACTACCCGATGATCTCCCGGATCGGATGCTGGGGCAGCACGCCCGTCAGCCGTGCATCCAGACCTTGGAATTTGTAGCTGAGGCGCTCGTGGTCGATGCCGCACTGGTTGAGGATCG